>JBLMXX010000222.1:0-7492 GCA_050257995.1 Acidobacteriota bacterium
TGATTCCACTGCTGGAAGAAAACGTCCCGGATGCCGCCAGCGACGTGAGCCTTGTCCTGCAAAGACTGAGTTTTCATGCCGACCCGTGGATCCGTGCGATTGCCGTGCACGCCATCGGCGACCAACTGACCCGGGACTTGCGCACGCTGGCTGCCCGGGCGCACGATGACCCCGAACCGCTTGTACGCCAGGCCGCGACCGATGCCATGCGCGATTCGCCCCTGCACATTGGAGAAACGATGACCGAAACCTCTCAAATGCTCGGCACGATGGACCGGATCCTTTTCTTGCGGCAGGTGCCCATCTTTAGCAACCTGGCACCGGAGGATCTTGCGCGCATAGCCGAAATTGCGACGGAACGGCTTTTCCCACCCGGCGAATACCTTTGTCGGGAAGGAGAACTGGGTGAGGAGCTTTTCGTCATCGTCGAGGGACAAGTAAGCGTGGCAAAGGAATCAAATGGGACACGACGTACGCTGCGAGTCCTCCAGACCGGCGAACAGATCGGGGAATTAGCGATCTTGCGCGAGCAACCGCGGTCTGCCAGCGTAATTGCAGAGGGCGGCAACGTTCGCGCACTCGTACTGTGCGGCGATGCAATGCAGGCGATCTTGCGCGATCGCCCTGAAGTAGCGCTGGCAATGCTAGCAAGTCTAGCGCAGAGACTAGGCACGGCTTAAACGCGGGTCTGTTAGAGCCGAGTGCTCGCATTGAGCAGAAAATAAGCATTTTTCGGTCTGGAAAAAGGGGGCGAGGCTGGCTATAGTATCGGTGTGAATACCGACCCTTTGAGGTGAGAAATGAAATGCAGTAATTGCTCCCACGAGAATACATCTGATAGCATCTTTTGCGAAAACTGCGGACAGCCGTTTGAACAGACCTGCCCCAACTGCGGCAAACCCGTGGCGACAAACGCGCGCTTTTGTAAGAACTGCGGACTTGAATTGGGGGGCGCCACGCCAGCCGCCCGTAAATTGTCCCATTTACAGCAAACGGCTCCCAGGGCGATTCAGGAAAAGGTCTTGACCGCGCGCAAACAAATGGAGGGGGAACGCAAGCTCGTGACCGTCCTGTTCACTGACATTGTCGGCTCGACCGCGCTGGCTGAGAAGCTGGACCCGGAGGAGTGGGGCGAGATTGTATCGGACACGCATCAACTCGTGAGCCAAGCTGTATACCGGTACGAAGGGACCATCGCACAACTCCTTGGCGACGGTGTTCTGGCCTTTTTCGGCGCTCCGATCACGCATGAGGACGATCCCGTACGCGCGGTCAATGCTGCCCTGGACCTTTTAGGCATGATTGACGAATTGGGACGTGAGCTGAAAGCGAAATACCATCTTGAGCATCTCGATATGAGGGTCGGCCTTAACACCGGATTGGTCGTCGTCGGCAATATCGGGACCGACATGCATATGGAATATCTCGCCGTGGGCGACACGGTCAATCTCGCCGCACGTCTCCAGTCCTCTGCTGAAGCGAATACGGTAATCATCTCCGAAAACACCGCGCGAGCGGCGCGACACGCTTTCGATCTAGAGTCACGCGGGGTATTGGTGTTAAAGGGCAAAAGCGAGCCCGTGCGCGCGTTCCGCGTCATTGGGCGCAAAGATGTCGTCGAGTCGGGTCGCGGGATCGAGGGCTTGCAGTCACCACTCGTAGGGCGTGACCGCGAATTAGAAATCCTCATGGCGAAGGTCGAGGAACTACGCCAGGGGCGTGGGCAGATCGTCTCTGTAATCGGTGAAGCCGGGCTAGGCAAAAGCCGCCTCATCGCCGAATTGAGAAAATCGCTTACCCAAAGCCGTGACGAGGATACGCGCGTCCAGTGGTTCGAGGCGCGCTCCCTTTCGTTCGAGACCGCCACACCTTACGCTCCCTTTATTAATCTGTTTCATAGTCTATTTGGAATCCTACCGGTCGAGACAGACCCGAAAAAATACGCCGAGATTAAAAACCGAGTAAACGACCTATTGCCCGAGCGCGGAGGAGAGGTGGCGCCTTTCCTCGCCGCGATGATGGGGATTGCGGTGCAAGGCCAGGATTCCGAAGTCATCCAATACCTTCTACCGCCTAATTTGCGGAGCCGGGTGTTCCAGTCCGTGCTCGAACTTGCGGGTGCGCTGGCCGCCCGCGGTCCCCTGATACTAGTCTTTGAGGACCTGCATTGGGCAGACTCGACTTCACTGGACTTGATCGGACAGATGTTGAGCCTTACAGACCGCGCCCCGATCCTCCTGCTCGCACTCTTTCGCCCGCAGCAGCAGGAGCCATACTGGCGGGTTCACGAAGCAGCCGGAAGCGATTTCCCTCACCGCTATACTCCGATTGCGCTCGAACCCCTGGACGAGTCAAGTGCGCGCACGCTCGTCGCCAATCTATTGCAAATTGAGGACCTGCCGGAGAAGGTGCGAGCGCTGATTTTGAAAAAAGCGGAGGGCAATCCCTTTTACGTCGAAGAGGTGATCCGCTCTCTGTTGGACGCACGGCTGATTATCCACCGGGAGGGTCACTGGCGCGCGACCCGCGAGATCGAGAACATTGCGCTTCCGGACACATTGGCAGGCGTGATTGCGGCGCGCCTCGATCGCCTGGACGACGAGTCGAAGCACATAGCCCAAACGGCTGCCGTCATTGGACGCGAGTTTCAGTTCCTCGTTCTCGCCGATGTATATGGCTCTGGTGCGCAAGTGGAAGCATCCATTGGCACACTGCAACAACGCGAATTGGTTCGCGAAAAGACTCGCCAACCTGAAATCGTCTACCTTTTCAAGCACACTCTCACTCAAGAGACCGCTTATGGGTCGGTATTGCTGAGCAGACGGCGCGAGCTGCACCGCCGCGTGGCTCAATGCATAGAACGAATGGACCCCGCGCAGGCGAACGATATCGCCCGCCATTTCTGGCAAGCTCAGGATGAGGCACGTGCCCTCCCGTACCTGCTGGAGGCAGGCGACCGGGCGGCGCGGGCTTATGCCACGCCCGAAGCGATTCAATATTATACTCAGGCATTGCAAGCCCTCCCGAAGGCGGATAACCTGGTACTGGCGCGGCGAGCTTATGAAGGACTGGGCGGAGCATTGACCCTGGCGAACGATTTGGCTGGCGCGGTCAAGAATTACGAGGCGATGCTGGATCTAGCAGAGGCGCGTCAGGACATCCCGATGCAGGTTTCGGCAATGAACAAACTCGCTTCAGTCGTCGCATTGCGAATGGGGCAATTCCCTGAAGCCGAAGACCGGCTTACTCACGCGGAACGACTGGCACGGGAGGTCAAGGACCGCGCGGGACTGGCCGAGATGTTCCTGATCCGCTGCCAGATGTGCAGTTCAATCGCGGACTTTGATGGTGCGGTCAATTACGTTAGCCAGATCGTCGCCCTGGCGCGTGAATCCAACGATAAAGCACAGATGGCTTACGGCCTGGGACATATCGCCAATACACTTGTCCTGATGACGCGCTATGACGAGGCGTTCCCGATAATGCAGGAATCGCTACAGCTATCCAGAGAAGTTGGCAACCTGGAGCACGAAGCCGAAAACCTGGCCTTTATTGCACCGGCATACTATGTTCGAAATGGCGACCTGAATACCGCGTACCGGATGGCTGAACAGGGAACCAGCATCGCCATACGGATTGGCGCAACGTTCAGTGCCGTCATTGGAGCGTGGGCGAAGGGTGAGATCGCGCGGGTGCGCGGTGAATACGAGCGCGCAGTGGAAGGATATAACCAATCGCTTCAGGCTGCACGCCCGATGCAGAGTTTTATGCCATGGTTGTCCATATTGCCGCTGGGTGGATTGGGCGCCACCTATATCGAGATCAGCGAGAAATTGAGCGACCGCGCCGCCGAGTATCACACAGAAGCGCTCGCGCTTTTGAGTTCGCCCATGGGCATCCCAGGTGGCGGCTCGGCATGGGCGGATATCGGCTTTTGTGCGATGGCAGTGGGCAACCTTGAAAAAGCCGGCGAGGTATTTCAAAAGGGTCTGGCGGCACCGACCATCATGGGCCAGTTGTACAAGCCACGCTACCTGGTAGGCAGCGCCCTCGTTGCCCTGCATCAGCGAGATTTCGAGAGTGCCGAAAAACACCTGGAGCAAGCGCGGGCTTTTGCTGAAGAACGCGGGATGAAACACCTTTATCCGGAGATTGCACTGGCAACCGCACAATTGGAGATTGCCCTCGGTAAGCCGGAACGCGCTCTGGAAGAATATGTCCGCGCGGAAACGCAGGCGATGGAAATGCAGATGCGTCCTGCCACTTGGCAGGCGAGAGTGGGCGCGGCTCTGATATTGTCTGCACAGGGCAAGACGGCTCAAGCCGAGGAGAAAATAATGGCTGCGCGCGCGATGATACAAGAGATCGCAGAACTAATCACGGACCAACGACTCTGTGATTTGTTTACAGCGAGTGCGATCAGTAAATTGTAAATGACGCGCTCGCCTAGTCTGCATTCTCTCTAGCTCATTACGTTTTACGCTATTACATTTTACTTGTTCCGAATCACGCTTTTGACACGGAGTATGCCATGAAATGCCCCAATTGCGCTTTTGAAAATGCCGCCGACGCGAACTTTTGCGAAAACTGCGGCCAGCCGCTGGAAAGGGTCTGCCCGAACTGCGGCAAGCCCGTGACTCCAAACGCCAAGTTCTGCAAGAACTGTGGATTCCGGCTCGCCGGAGCAACCGCCCAGGCGCCGGCCAACGTCAAGAGCGAGCCGCTGGACGCGCTTCGCCGCGCGGCACCGCAGAGTATCGCGTCCAAGATTCTGGCCGAGCGCGACCAGTTGGAGGGCGAGCGGAAACTCGTCACGGCGCTCTTCGCCGACATTGTCGGCTCGACGTCGCTCGCCGAGCAAATGGACCCCGAAGACTGGCGCGATGTCGTATCGGGCGCGCATCGATGCGTTAGCCAGGCAGTCTACCAATACGAGGGGACGATTGCCCAACTGTTGGGGGATGGCGTCCTCGCCTTTTTCGGCGCGCCGCTCGCGCACGAAGATGACGCCGAGCGGGCGATCCGCGCGGCTCTCGGTATCCTGGCGAAAATCGATGAATATTCGGTTGAATTGAGAACCAAAAAGAGCATACCCGACTTTAAGATGCGCATCGGGTTGAATACCGGGTTAGTCGTAGTCGGCAACATCGGCAGCGATCTGCATATGGAGTATCTCGCGATCGGCGACACGGTGAATCTCGCCGCACGAATCCAATCCGCGGCAGACCCCAATTCGATCCTGATTGCGGAAAGCACAGAACGGCTCGCCGCTTCCCTCTTCGATTTTGAGGATCGCGGCAAAATCACGGTCAAAGGCAAATCCGAGCCGGTGCAGGTCTATCGCGTGCTTGGCGAGCGCAAAGGCGCGGTGCGAACGCGCGGCATCGCGGGTCTGAATTCGCCGCTCGTGGGTCGCCAGCGCGAGTTTTCGACGCTCCTCCAGATCAGCGAGGATGCTCGCGCCGGGCGAGGCTCGATTGTCTCGATTATTGGGGAAGCCGGGCTGGGGAAATCGCGGCTGGTCGCCGAATGGCGCAAGTCCACCGCCGCGGAAACGGGCGAGCGCCCGCTCCGCTGGGTGGAAGGGCGCTGTCTTTCCTTCGGCACTTCCATGGCGCACCACCTGAGCACGGATATTCTACGCGGCATTATCGGCGTCTCCGCAGGGGCATCGGAAGATGAAACGCGCCAAGCCCTCCGTCAAACGACAGAACAACTACTGGACGGCGAAATGAAAGAGGTGTATCCCTACCTGGGACACCTCCTTGGTTTGAAATTGGAAGAGGAAATGGCGGCGCGGGTCAAGTACCTGGACGGACCCGCTCTCCAGTCCAAGTATATCTCCGCGTACAAGCACCTGCTCCAGGCGCTCGCTCGGACCGTCCCCCTCGTCGTGGTATGTGAGGATTTGCATTGGGCAGATCCCTCCTCGGTGGAGTTAGGCTTGCAATTATTGCCAATAGCCGCTGAGGTTCCCCTCGTCTACGTGTTCGTGACGCGCGCCGATAAGGATGCTCCGGGCTGGAAACTGATTTCGCAGACCCACGAAATCGCCGGCGTGGGCGCGATTGAACTGCACCTGGCTCCGCTCTCCGACGTGGAAAGCCGGTCACTGGTCAGTAACCTGTTGCAGGTGGAAGCTCTGCCGGAAAACCTGCGCGCGCTGATCCTTGCCAAGGCAGAAGGCAACCCGTTCTTTGTGGAAGAGGTGATCCGGATGCTGATCGACCGCGGCGGAATTGCTGTGAAAGATGGCAAGTGGGCGGTCACCCGCGAAATCCAGAACATCGAAATTCCCGACACCTTACAAGGCGTGTTGACGGCGCGCATCGACCGGCTTTCGGACGATGCCAAGCGGACGCTGCAGATTGCGGCCGTCATCGGTCGCAAATTCCAGGTCAAAGTATTGGAACACGTGCTGAAAGCCGAAGGGTTGTAACGAAGACAAATCTCCAGAAAACCGTAGACTAACCATTCTAGTGGCGCACCTCGAATCGCAACTCACGCAGTTGGAAGATGCGCAGCTCTTGCGGCGGCTGAACGATCCGGACCTGACATATCTTTTCAAGCACGCCCTGACGCAAGAGAGCGCTTATAATTCACTCTTGCGAGAGGACCGCAGGCGCTTGCACCATGCGACCGGCGAGGCGTTGGAGCGCGCCCTGGCCACCCAGTTGGATGAAAATGCCGCTCTGCTGGCACACCACTTTGAGCTGGCAGAAGACCTGCCCAAGGCGCTCGAATATTTGGTTCGCGCCGCCGGGTGGGCGCACCGCGGCACGGCGCACCGCGAAGAAGCTGCCCTATTGGAGCGCGCGATCACCATCGCCGAGCAAATCGGCGAGCGCGATGTCATCGCGACCCTCCACGCTCGCCGCGGTAAAGCATTTGCGAGCATCACGGCATGGACCGATGCCGAAAGGGAGCTTGAAGCCGCACTGGAACTCCTTGCGCTGGACCGGCTCGCAGAACGCTCCGAGATTCTGACCGACATGGCGATTGCCGCGCAATGGATGCGTGATGTGGAGGTCAGTAAGCAAAAAGCAGAGCAAGCGCTCGAACTGGCAGAACAAGCCGGACGGGACGATTTGATCGCCGCCGCCAATGCCGCCCTGGCGATGGCGCAGGCGATTGAGGGCAATCTCAAGGGAAACCTCGTCAACTCCGAGTCTATCTTTGCGCACGCCCGGCAAAATCTCACTCCGTCCTTTTTGCAGGGAATGGAGATGTCGGGGCTATGCCGGTATTGGCTCGGGCGTCATGCCGACGCCATTGAGTGGAACCGGGAGGCGGTGCGCCTCGGTCGGCAGGCCTTCGATACGGTCACCATCATGCGCGGGCTCTCGAATGTGGGGATGGCGCTGTCCGGCGCCGGTCGTTATGGAGAGGCGCTGGAAACACTTCAAGAGGCGCGGGATTTTGGGCGGACCCACGAGTTGGGCGCCTGGCTCGCACGAACAATTGCAATTGAAGGCGGTCTGCACCTTGAACT
>JBLMXX010000223.1:0-5159 GCA_050257995.1 Acidobacteriota bacterium
CCTCCGCCTCCAGCCGGTTCCGCAGTCGCTCGAACTCTTGCCAGAGGGCGCCGGCGCCGGCGAGCTTGATCTCGTCGACGTACAGTTGCACGTCGCCGCGGGTCTCGTACATCGAGACGCGACCGTGTACCTCGACGGCGTCGCCGCTGTTCGGCATTTTGGGCACGCGCGCCGCGGCGCTGCGCCACATCACGCACCGGATCGCGGCCTCCCGGTCTTTGAGCGTGAAATAGACGTGTCCGGAATTTGCCTGGGTAAAGTTGGAGACCTCGCCGAGTACCCACACATCCCCCAGGACCTCGTCTTCTTCCACGACGTCTTTGATGCGGCGCGCCAGTTGAGCCACCGTCAAAGTGGCAGCGAAGCGGAACAGAGAGGGTTGCATGGGGAAAAAGTGGACAGTGGACAGTGGTCAGTGGTTAACCGAAAGGCCGGCGACGGAAGACTGACCACTAACCACTGCCCACTGTTCACTAGACGCGGGTGACATAGGTACCGTCGCGCGTGTCCACGCGCACGGTGTCTCCGACGTTGACAAAGAACGGCACGGTGATGACGACGCCGGTCTCGAGCGTGGCGGGCTTGCCGCCTCCGCTCGCCGTATCGCCTTTGAATCCGGGCGCCGTTTCGGCCACCTTCAGGTCGACCGTCGTGGGCAACTCGACTTCAATCGGCTGTCCCTCGTACGTCATCAACTCGGCGACGATATTCTCTTTCAGGAATTGCGCCGACTCCCCGAGCAGGTCCTTGGAGAGGGCCGGCTGCTCGTAGGTCTCGGTGTCCATAAAGAAATAGGTCTCGCCGTCATTGTAGAGATACTGGACGGTATGATGGTCCAGCCGGACATCCTGCACGCGCCCGCCCGATTGAAAGTTCTTGTCGATGGTCGAACCGGTCTTGACGTTGCGCAATTTCGTCTTGATCGTGGCGTTGCCGCGCCCCTGTTTCACGTGCTGGTATTCCAATACCCGGTACAGATTACCGTCGTCGTCAATAAACGTCGTCCCCTTGCGTAAATCTTGAACGCCAATCATGGAAGATGATCGCTCCTTTCATTAGTTCAGCGGCGGATTATATCCCAATTTCTTACAACGATCAAGTTCGATCTACTTTGATTCTACACTTGGAGCGCCAATCCATCTCACGGCGGTCTCCGGCAGGGCTTTCAGCGGCTTGTCCCGGGAGGTCTCGACGGGCGGAAGGGAGTCGAGGAACAGGCGCCCATAGTTCTTGGTGAGCACGCGCTTGTCCAGGACGACCACGATCCCGCGGTCGGTCTTGCTGCGAATCAAACGCCCAAAGCCCTGCCGGAACCGCAGGACGGCTTCCGGTACGGCGTACTGCCCAAAGGAGTCGTCAAAGGTCTCGCTCCGGGCGGCGAAAATCGGATCGCTGGGAACGGAAAAGGGAAGGCGCGCGATCACCAAGCACGAGAGGGCTTCTCCCGCGACGTCGATGCCCTCCCAGAACGACTTGGTGCCAAGCAGTACCGTCCGTTCCTGTGTCTTGAAGGTTTCCAGCACCTGCCGCCGCGATCCATCCAGATTCTGGGCAATGACGATAATACCATCCTCTTCCAGCGGGCGTGTGATGGCGCGATAGGTCGCTTGCAGTTGGGAATGCGACGTGAACAGGACGAGGGCGCGTCCTTGCGTCGCGCGGAGAAGGTCGACCAGCGTGCGCTCGACTTCTTTCTGATAGCCCTGCTGTCCGGGCTCGGGCATATCGGTGGGGACGTAGACGAGCGCTGCGCGTCGGTAGTCGAACGGAGACCCGACCGACAGTTCGTCCGCCCAATCCCCGATGCCCAAGCGCGATTTAATGTGCTCGAAACTCTTGTCGACGCACAGCGTCGCCGACGTGAGAATAGTCGCCTCTTTGCCTGCAAAGAGACCCTTTTGGAGCAATTCGCCGACCTGGAGGGGCGCCGTATGCAGTGAAATGTCGCCGGTATTCTTGTTGACCGTTGCCCAATAGATGCCGTGCGACCCGGGGCTCGTGATCAGGGATTCCATCTGCCGGCGCGTTTCCGTCACACGGCGCATGGCAAAAGCCAGTTCCGATTCCTGGTCGGGCTGGCTGGGCACCTCGTACTCCTCCAGTTCGGTCCATGCCTGATAGATTTTCTCAATCCCTTCCCTGACGCGGGTGAAGATGGCGCCAAATTCCTCCCACGCGATTTCGATCCTGCTCCACTCGGGCTGAGTCCGGCGGGAGACGGTCAGTCGAATCTGCCGGTCATAAGCGCTATCCGATTCGCCCGGGAGTTGCTCCTGCGCGCTGAGAAAATGCTCGAGCGCGTTAAAAAAACTATAGGCGCCGCGGAGAGCGCGCTCTATATCTTGGGCGACATCGGTAAAGATATTTTGGATTTCCCGCTGGAGGGTCGAGGGCACATCGGAGTGGCGCAGGGCGCCCGCCAGGTTGCCGATCAAGCCGCCGCGTTCATTCGCGAGCCCGCGGAACAGGACCTCCAGGCTCGAGCGTGAAACGTCGAAGGAGAGCGCTTCGGTGGCGCGGGCTTCCAGGTGGTGGGCTTCGTCGATCACCAAGTACTTGAATTCGGGCAGGACCCGGTTTTCCGCCGCCATGTCGGACAGCAAGAGCGCATGGTTTACGATCACAATGTGTGCGCTCTCCGCCTTTTCACGCGCGCGATAGAAAAAGCAAGAATTTTCCTGTCTGAAATTGCACGTCTCCGGCGCGCAGTGCTCCACATCGCTGGAAAGCCGCGACCACACGGCGTTTTCCGTGCCCACCAGGGTCAATTCCGCGCTGTCGCCGGTGGTGGTGGAAGGAAGCCAGGCGAGGACTTTGGCGAGGACGCGTATTTCATCGGCGTTCAGCTTATCACTGCGCCGCAAGGCGTCCAGGCGCCGCCGGCAGAGGTAATTGGAGCGTCCCTTGAGCAGTGCGGCTCTAAAGTCTAGGTGGAGGATGTTGCGGAGGTCCGGAACATCCTTGAGAAACAACTGGTCCTGCAGGTTGATCGTGTTCGTCGAGATGACGACGCGGTGACCGTTCTGGAGGGCCCATTGGATGGACGGTAGGAGATAGGCAAGGGATTTGCCGGTTCCGGTCCCGGCTTCGACGAGCAGAGTAGCGCCGTCGTTGAAGGCGTTCGCCACTGCTCGCAGGACCTCGATCTGTTGGGGGCGGTGCTCGTATCCTTCGAAACCGGAGGCGAACGGACCTCCGGGTGCAAGGAGTTTTGCCAGCGCGTCTTGGTCGAGCGGCTGCTGCGTCAATTTGGGCTTGAGCGGTCTTTCCGTGCGATCCCTCGAAAAGAGCAGCCCGAAGGTTTCATCGCCTACGGCGCCTTTGGCGGCGAGCTGCGCGCCGATAGTACCCGGAGCAAAGGCGGTCCGGGCGCGATCGCGCAGGACATCCTGGAACGCAAACCGCAGAGGCCAATCGGATTTCTCGGTGAGCCGCGCGATCTCCTGAACGATTTTCTGATCTAACTTGCGGGCGCGTTCGAGGAGCGCGCAAAAGAGGCGGTGAGCCAGTTTCGCGTCGTCGAGCGCGCGGTGATGGGTGGAAAACGCGATACCGAGTTCGTTGGCGAGGCGGGCGAGCGAAAAGCGCGAGGCGTACGGCATCAGGATGCATGCCAATTCGAACGTGTCCAGCGCGGCGGTCGGGACCGTGTAGCCGGCACGCTGGAGAAAGGCGAGGTCGGATTGGATACTGTGCCCGACGATGGGATGCTCGCCGATAAAACGGGACAGCGCCGGAAGCAGGGAGTGGAAAGAAGGCGCGCGTTCCACTTCGGCTTGAGTGATACCCGTAAGCCGTTCGATCTTGTGTGGGAGCGGGCGATTAGGGTTGACGAGCGACGACCAGGTATCCAGGATCTGGTCATCTCTGAATCGTGCGGCGCCAATCTCGAGGATGGCATCGCGCTCGGAATGCAACCCGGTCATTTCCAGGTCGAGCGCCACGTAAACACGCGTCATGCGGAGCTTTCTAGAGGTGGATGTTGGGAATTGGGCACGAAAAATCGGAGCTCGAAGGTCGGAGGTCCGATAGGTTCCATCTGCAAGTTCATTCTACCACGATTTGCCTCAATTGCAAAGAAAAGCAGAGGCCTGAAAGATTCGGCGAGACCTCCATGCCGAGACTTCTCTCAGGCCAGTGTTCGTGCTTCGCGTGCGGGACCGGCGGGCGCCTTATGCCAGCCCAACCGCTCCAAGGACGAGGGCGACGACGAACGAGACGACCAGCAGGATGACAAATCCCACAACACCTGTCAAAATGGCTTTGGTCGTGTCAAACTCAGATGCCTCGCGAATCCCGATGATCGCGCCGATGACGGACAAGATGAGCGCGAGGATCGCGCCAAGGCACGGGATGATGGCAAGAATCTGAAAGACCTGCGTGAACCCAAAGACACGCAGCATCTCACCCGTATTGGTCTTGCCGCCGAAAAACGTGGTGGACACAAATGCGAACACCCAGGAACCAATCAGCCAGCTAATGATCGCGTTCACAATGGTCCGCACGATAAAGCCCAGCGTCGAGCCGCCCGCCGTTCCGGTTGGAAGAGCGGTGGAGAAGGCGGACAATACCACGGCCCCGATGATGGCGGCCACGACTGCCATCACGACGACGATGATGGCGGCCTGACCCGTTGCATTCTGGTCATCGGCTACCGCACGATACGTCGCGGGTTTGAGGGTTACGATACCCATGATTCGGTCTAACATTGCACGCGCTCCTTTTGGTGAAGCAGAATGTTTACGCACAATGATACGTCATCGCGTCGCGTGATTGGGCAAGAACACGTAAAGCGAGGTCCTGCTCGATAAATTCAAGTGTATTTTGCCCTTGTAGGCATCACCTCCCCCCTGAGTAAGAACACCGCCGACCGTTGGAGGACACGCTGTGCGGCTTGGTTTTCCGCCAGGTCGTGACAGAAAAGACCCGAAAACGTTGCGGAACGTTTCGGGGTCTTTACTGCTCTTGTTTGGGTTCTTGGCTCCGCTTGTCGGCTTCGGCAATCGCGCGGCGGATCTGGTCGTTTAATGCCTGCAGTCCTTTGGCCAGCCCGCGTTCAATGTCCTCTTTTGCACCGCTCTCCTTGAACGTCTGCGCGGACTGTTTCACCTGCTGGGCGGCGGTGTCGGCGGCTTGGCGGATGCGGTCGTTTTCTTGCG
>JBLMXX010000224.1:0-5425 GCA_050257995.1 Acidobacteriota bacterium
TGGCCCTGATAAAGTCTAGCAAGGCCAGGAGATTTACGTCTTCGATTGGATCGGTCAAGCGCACCGTATGGCTCCGCCTTCCCTCCGCGATGGTCACGGTGTACTGCCGGTAATCGGCAGCCCCTTCCCGCACTTTGCCCACTACGGTAGGTGCTTCGAAGAAATGAGCGGCATCCACCAGCCGTTCCAGCTCGGCGGCTTCTTCCTCCGATAACTTGTCACTCTCAATAACCCTGGGTCTGCTTAAACCTGGGAAATAGGCGATGCCTCCTTCTATCTTCAATTGAACGCGCATCCATACCTCCAACGCGTGCATCACTGCCACCCAAGGTGGCAGTCTTCTAGACAAGATACCCTTACCGGGCGGACTTGCGGTGACTCACGCGACCTGCGGCTCGAGCCCGCTTTCGGGGAGCAGGCTTCTTTTGTTCACGGACAACAGCCTGAAAGGCTGCCGAAGGAACCACAATGCCCACATCCTTCCAACTATCGCGGACTGCTTGCTGCTCAGGACTCGCTTGCCCGAAGAGGCGACCTGCATTTGCCACCGTCAATCGGGCGAACTTATTAAAGCCAGAAAGTGGCCGCAATTGGGCGTCACGCAAGGTATCGTACCAGATGAGTCCGGCTTTTTCCCATGCGTGCCCACCTAGCCGCGTGGCCACCAAGTAGAAGGCATGGTTCGGAATGCCCGAGTTGATATGGACTCCGCCGTTATCCTCAATCGTAAATACAAAATGATGCATGTCTGCCGGCTGAGGATCCTTGCCCAGCACCGGATCGTCATAGGCGGTGCCAGGAGCCTTCATTGAGCGGAGCGCTACTCCTTGAACTTGCTTTGTGAAGAGTCCTGCGCCGATCAGCCAGTCGGCTTGGTCAGCCGTCTGGTTGAGCACATGTTGCTTGACTAGCGAACCGAACACATCGGAGATGGATTCGTTTAGAGCACCCGGTGTGAAGAAGTAGAGTAGCTTGGCCTCATCCTGCGTCACGCCGTGGGTTAGCTCGTGACCCATCACGTCGACCGCGATCGTGAATCGGTTAAAGTACTCGCCGTCGCCATCGCCGAAGACCATCCGCTGTCCATCCCAGAACGCGTTGTCGTACTTTTGACCGAAGTGGACCGTACCGTCAAGAGGCATGCCGGCGTCATCAATCGAATTCCGCTCATAGGCTTCCCAGTAGAGATCATAGGTCGCGCCAAGGCCGTCGTATGCCTCATCGACCGCGGGATCGCCTGTCGAGGGCGCACCCTCGGTCCGCACCACAGTGCCAGGCAAAGTCTGGGTGTTGTTGGCACTGTAGATCGTACGGTGTTTCTGGCCGCCAGTGCCCAGCAGGGATATGCTACGGACGCTTCTAGGCGCAACCTGGGCTTGCGCCGCGCGAACCGCACGGATAGTCTGATCAACCGCCAGAGTCTGCAGCGCGGCAGCACGCTGCTGTGCCGTTCCTCTTTCGGCCAGGGAGTGAAGCATGTACGGCGGTAAGATACAAAAGATCGAGTGGCGGCGAGTTTGCTGCTGGTACGCGTACGACTGGGGTGATATCAGTCGCTCCCAATCAGCGGCAAGGTGGTCGATGGATTTGGTTGCAGTTGATAAGGAAAACATGGGAAAGCCTCCTGTGTTTCGATAAAGTACGATTGGCCATCTATTTCCAAAACCAGCATGCACAGATACCGGTCTCATTGCGACACTATTATACTTTGGATTTCGAGACTAGAAAAGCCGTCGTCAAGCCACGCCGTCCATCCAGTGCGCGGTTGCTGCCGGAATCGCATAGTGGGTGAAAAACAAAAACGGGGGAGTGAGTTCGCTAACCGCGGTTTCATAGTATAATCGCCCTAAAGGGTCCTATATGAACAAAGATGGCCAATGTCAAATAACCAATCCCCACCGCTCTGTGGCGGGGTTTTCAGGATGAAATGAACGCTAAAGAGATAGAGCTTGGTTCGACGCTCATGGAATTGGAAAACGCACAACTCGTGCGTCACCTTTTCGAAGATGCAGAGTACATTTTCAAGCATGCGCTCACCCAGGAAGCGGCATACCAATCCCTGCTCGTGAAGACGCGACGGGAGTTGCATCGCCGCGTCGCCGAAGCGTACGAAAACATGTATGCGGAACCACGCTTGGATGGATTCGCGGCGATCCTGGCGCAACACTATGCGGAAGCGGGGGATGACCTCAAAGCGTTCGGTTACGCGGTACGCGCGGGTCAAGTCGCCGCGCTCATGTACGCCCACGCCGAGGCCATCGAACATTACCTGCAGGCGATTCAAATCGCACGGCGTGTGGAGACCTCCCGGGACTGGCATCCATCGCTTCAGGACTTGTACTTGAAAGTCGGGCGCGTGTTCGAGTTGAGCGATCAATATGATGCCGCCTTGGACAAATACGGCGAGATGGAATCGGTGGCGCGTGAGCGTGGCGACCGGGCGATGGCGTTGGCAGCGTTGATTGCGCGCGCGACGATCTTTTCGATCCCGAGCCGGCTCTTTGACCGGGCGCGTTCCCAGGCGTTGAGCGATCAAGCGCTCGCGCTGGCGCGTGCCATGGGCGATGAGGCGTCCGAAGCCAAGATTCTGTGGAATCTGCTTTTGGCGAACTCGCGTCTCGATATGCATTATGATACAGCCCTTGGCTATGGCGAGCAAGCCATCTCGATTGCCCGCAAACTCAACTTGAAGGAACAACTCGCGTACCTGCTGAACGACATCAGTTTGCTTTACGTCTGGAAGGGCAATCCTGAGCTCGGTGCGCAGTGTAACCGGGAAGCGCGCGCGATGTGGCGAGCGATGAACAATCTGCCCATGCTCGTCGACAACTATGGTTATGCCATCATGCAGCACATCCTTCTGGGCGAATATGCTCCGGCCGTCGAGGATGCGCCTGAACCTTTGGAGATCAGCCGGCGCATTGGGAACGAGTGGGGCGAAGCGTTTATTGGCTCGTGGCTGGGTGAAGCGTATCGCGAATTAGGTCAGATCGACCAAGCGATCTCGACGATGGAAAACGCCATTCGTCTTGCCGAGCATGGCTTCCAAGCGCCGCTGTCGTTCACGCGCGCCGATCTGGCTTCACTGTATGGCGACTTGGGACAGCCCGCGCGAGGAATGGAGCTGGCCAAGCTCGCGTACATCGAAGGCGAAAAAATTGCCCAGGTCATGCATATTTACACAGCGGCGACGCTCGCGCACTTGTACGTGTTGAACGACGATCCAGCGTCGGCTCAGCCCATCGTCGACGAAGCGCTCGGGCGGATGACCACCGGGGATCCTAGCTCATTGTTTGACACGGCCATCCATGGGGCGGAGGCTGAGGTGTGCCTTGCGAGAGGGGAATATGCGCGCGTGATTCAAGCCTGCGACCACTCTATTAGTTTCCTGCGCCGATATCGTTTGCGTCGTCATTTGGCGGATATCCTTTACCTCAAAGGATTGGGGTTGCAGCGCCGAGGAGATTTGGACGGGGCCGGCATTTGCTTGCGAGAGGCGCGAGGGGAGGCGGAGCACTCCGGTTCGCGTTGGACGCTGTGGCGCATTCTGGGTGCATTGGCAGACATTGAATCGTCGCGCGATCATACGGAGGCACACACACTACGTACGGACGCGCGCGCCAACCTCGAGTACATTTTGGCGCGCACGCCGAACGATTTGCGCGAATCGTTTTTGGGTACACCGGATGTGCGGCGAGTCATGCAACCAGGATAGAAGTGGCTAAACCCACGGAACGCCGAACCAATCATGCGCGGCATGAAGAAGGTGGAGTATCGGAAATGATAGTGTAATTGCTTTTTATACCTGACCGGGTATAATGGCGGCATTCTCGCCGGAGGAAAAGCATGCCTGTCGCCGAAGATATTCCCGCAATTCGCGCCAAGCTGAATGTCGAGCGTTCAAAACTGCTGGACTCTATTACCGGCCTGACTCGTCCGGTGATGCTGCGTTCGTTCGGCGAGGGCGGCTGGTCCATCAAAGACGTTCTAGCCCATGTGGCGATGGCGGAATCCGTCAACGTGAAATTCGCTCGAATGATGGTGGAGAAAAATGCGCCGCTCCAGTTGCGTGAGTTTGCGAGCGAGTACCCGGATTTTCCGGGCGAATTTGATCTGGACAAGTTTAACGCGTGGATGACCGAGCGTTGGCGCGCAAAATCACTGGAGGAGATCCTGGCGGCGCTCGAAGAGACGCGGGCGGAAACACTTACGTGGCTGGATGCTCTATCGCCCGAACAGTTGGAACGTCGCGGGGAGCACGCAGTCTGGGGAGATCAGTCGGTCAGAGGCATGTTACGTATTCTGATCATTCACGACAAATTTCACCGTGGTGATATCGAAAAGAGAAAAGCGTAAAATTTGGAATGTGATGCATAAGACGTAAAGCATAAAGCGTAAAACGTATAGAATGGATTATGAGATTATTCGCGCAACATAAGACTTTCTCGGTGCTCCTGGGCGTCATCGTCCTGATGGAACTTGCCCACGGTATCGAACTCATCGCTCTTTTCCCACTCTATTTGCACGACCGGATGCACGAGGGCGCAGACGTCATTGGCATTACGCTTTCCACTTACCTCGTCGCCGACATTCTCACGCGCACTCCCGCGGGCTGGGGTGCGGACCGCTGGGCGCGCCGGTCGATGCTCGTGTTGGGTATTCTGCTCTCTGCGCTGCCACTGCTTTTCATGCCGCGTGTAGAGTCCAGGGAAATGTTCCTGCTTCTCAATGTGGTTAACGGCATCGGCGCCGGTTGTATCTGGCCTGCCATATACGCCGCGGTCGCCGACGCCTACCGGCGTGAACAGTACGGCCTGGTGTTAGGGATTCTGAACATGGTCATGCTCGGCGGCATTGCGCTGGGTCCCATCGGCGGCGGAGTGTTGCTAAGCCGCGTGGACTATGAATCGGCGTTCAACGTTTGCTTCGCTATTGTCGTGCTCGCGCTCGTGCTGGTCATTGCATTCGTGCGTGAGAGTCACCAGGTACGTGTTCCCCTTTCAGGCAAGGGACGACCCTGGGCCGTGTTGGTGCGGGAGGTGAATCCAGTACTGGTCGCTCTATTACTGGTGGGCCTCGTGCTCACACTGGCGCTCGGCATGATGCTCCCGCTGGTTTCGCTTTTTGGCAGAGATGTGCTGCACGTCTCTCCCGACGCTTTAGCGCTGATCCTGGTGCCACCCGCCCTTGCCGCCGCGGTGCTCATCATCCCTGCCGGGTATTGGGCAGACCGGTCGGGCAGGTACGTGCCGGTGGTCTCGGGGTTGATCCTGGTGGCGATCCCATTTGCCGGCGCACCCCTCAGCACAGACCCGTTGATCGTATCCGCGGGCGCGACATTGGCGGGTATCGGCTATGCCTTGCTCGCGCCTGCCTGGAATGCGCTGGTCATGGATTGGATCCCCTCCACGGCGCGGGGATTTTT
>JBLMXX010000225.1:0-2851 GCA_050257995.1 Acidobacteriota bacterium
TGCCACTTGCATTTCGCGTTCGGTTAGAGTATCCAATGCCCAATCGCGAGCGGACCGATTATTGAGTTGGACCTGGTCAATGAGGCGCACTTGTAGCATTTTGGACGCCGGGCGCCGGTGCCCGCGGCGATACCGCGTGGCAAGGCGCCAGGCCTGGAGACAGAAAAAAAGGATGGCCGCGCCGGCGAGCGCATAGAGGAATGGAGCCGCTGTTTCCGTTGTGGACATGATTTTACGGATAGGTCGTCAACCCATTTGTGACGCGCTCCATTCGTGTTGAATCAGACGACCGTGAAGAAGGTGGAATCATTATATCAGAACCTATGTTCTTGGTCAAGATTGTTCGAATTGATGAAGGCAACGGACAGGTAGCCCAATTAAAAGAACGCGGTCTCTTTCTCCGCATTCATCGGGAAAAGGACCGCGTCCAGTCCGATAGCCGGCGTCTTACGGCTATTCGATTGCTCCTGCATGAGCAGGTTTCAACATGACTTGTCTTTTTGCACCCAGGGTGAAAAAGTCCCAGACATAGATCAAGACCCCAGGTGTGAATAGCGTCAGCCCGAAGAAGAACACCCAGAACATCCAAAAACTCATGTACTGTGTGCGCACAACCATAAAGTCCATGCCGATGAGTCGCCAGAGATAGACTTGGACGATACCGGCGATCGTGAATGCGGCGACCATACACAGCATCCCCATACTCATCAGCCAAAAGCCCCACAGGCCGCGGCCCTCTTGAATGCGCGTCTCGCCTTTCATCTCCGGCACCAATAGATAGATCGCGCCCAGGACCAGCATTCCGAACGCGCCGAAAAACGCAAAATGACCGTGGGACGAGGTGATCTGCGTGCCATGTGTCCATTGGTTAATGTCCGGCAAGGTTTGGACAAATCCCCATACGCCTGCACCGAAAAAGTGGGCAATCGCCGAGCCGCCCATAAAGTACCACACGACCCGATTGCTCGGTTCAATCCGGCGATGACGCATGCTCGTGAGCGCGTCGAACATCATCAATACAAGCGGCAAGGGTTCGAGTGCGCTGAAGAGAGCTCCCCAGAAAAGCCAATAACTCGGAGTGCCGATCCAATAATAGTGATGTCCGATGCCAATAATGCCCGTAAAGAGCGCGAGCGCGACCTCGGCATAGAGCCAGCGGTACATCTTGCCGCGTTCAACGCCGGTGATCCGGATCAAGAGCCATGCACCGATGGACGCGGCAATCAATTCCCACGCGCCTTCAACCCAGAGATGAATAATCCACCACCACCAGTAATAGTCGACGACGAGGTTCGGGAAATAGACGAAATTGATGAGGTAGAGGACCGCGAGCGCTGCCATTCCCGCAAAAAGAATGGCCGAGATCGCATTCCATCTCCTCGAACGCCAAAGCGTGATCCCGAGATTGATCAGAAAGAGGACAACGCCAACCGCGATGAGAATCGGAAAAGGCATCGGCGATTCTGTGAACGGCTTGCCCATGCTGGCCTGCACGATCCAAAAACTGAGGAGCGTCCCCACACCGGCAATCAACAGGACGACGAGCTGAATGTAGGCAAGCGGAACGCTGAATAATTCCGACTCTGTCTCTTCGGGGATCAGGTAGTAGGATGCACCCATCAGTCCCAGCAGCAGCCAGAAGATCATCAGGTTCAGATGTGTCTCGCGCCCAATGTTAAAGGGAAGTACGTCCATCAAGGTCGTCGGCCAGACATACTGTGAAGCGATGATGAGACCGAAGACGATTTGTAGAAGGAACAAGAGCGCGGATACGAGAAAATACGAGTAGGCGACGAGCTGCGAGCGATACTTGACGTTCGTCGTCGCCAGGCGGAAGAATGAGGGCGCTGCAGTTTGTATCATTGGAATGGCTCCTTTATTTGAGGGTCATCAGGTATTGTACCAGCGCATCGCGTTCTGTGACCGTCATCGGGATTGGCGGCATCAATGCATCGGTTTTTTGCGCTTGGGGGTTTTCAAGATACTTGCTCAAGAAATCAGGAGTGTTCGCAAGCCCATCGTAGGGCGTTGTCGCAATATGCGAGAGTTCCGGGCCCGATCGTCCACCCTGTCCGTTGACGACGTGGCAGGTGTAACACGCTTTCTCCTGAAAGACGGAGGCACCGGACAGCGAGGGTGTTGCAATCGGCACAGCGGCTGGGAGCGGCGCGACGGGCGTTCCTCCAGCGGGCTGTGCAGCGGGTGAGAGGGTGGGAGCAGGCGGGGCTACTTTCTGCGCGGTCAGGGGCTGGGGGGGCCAATTGTTCGTGTCCACCTGGCTAACCCAATGGAAGAAAGAGACGAGGTTCTGGGCTTGCTGGTCGGTCAGGTTCTCGTTCGGCATCGTCGTGCCCGGAAGCACTTTTTGCGGGTCCTTGAGGAAGGCTTGGAGCCACGCCCCCCCGCGACGGTTGTAAGTCTTGGTCAACTCCGGCGCATAATAGCCGCCGATGCCCAAGATCGTGTGGCAATCATTGCAGTTTTTGCTCTGCCAAACCTGTTTCCCTGCCACCACCTGATCCGTGAGTTGCGGAGTGCGGGCAGATGCCACCTGGTTTAGCGAATCCACCGTCATGACCAGCAGGACGACCAAAAAGAGAATCGTCCCCAGGACAAAGATATTGCGCAACATTCGTTCGCTCATCCGATTCCCTCCTTGAAAACAAAAAATGCCTCTCTTCGCGAAAAGAGGCATTCATAGCCAGCGTGCTATTATGTTATTGCTCTGGCAGCGTCACCAGGTTGGAGAAAGAATTCCGGCGCAATGATCGTTACCATAATCGCGCAACAAAACAGAATGGTCAATGGGGAGTTACCCTACTTTGAGGCGTGAAGTAACCCTAATCCATAC
>JBLMXX010000226.1:0-10505 GCA_050257995.1 Acidobacteriota bacterium
TCGGTCCGTGTTTATGAGGCGAACGATACGATCGGAGGTGGAATCCGTTCGGCGGAGCTGACCTTGCCCGGTTTTGTGCACGACGTTTGCTCAACCGTTCAGGCGCTCACGACCGTATCTCCGTTTTTCCGTACCATCCCGCTGACCGAATACGGAGTCGAGCTCATCTATCCGGATGCGGCCCTCGCGCATCCGCTGGACGACGGGACGGCGGCGGTCTTGTATCGTTCGATAGACGCCACAGGCGAGACCTTGGGACAGGATGCTCTCAACTATAAACGCCTCATAGGCCCACTGGCGAAAAACTCGGTCAAGTTAAACCGGGACCTGCTCGGTCCCCTCCCGGTGCCTCCGCGCCATCCTGTCGTTTTCGCCCGGTTCGCCCTACCTGCCATCCTGCCGGCGCGTACACTCGCAGAACTGGTCTTTGCCGATGAGCACGCGCGCGGATTGTTTGCGGGGATCGCCGCGCATACTATGCTGCCGCTGGAGGACATTTCCACGGCGGCGTATGGAATGGCGCTGGCGGTTGCCGCGCACGCGTCGGGCTGGCCAATCGTCAAAGGTGGCTCACAGAATCTCGCGAACGGGCTGGCGACGTACCTCCGCTCCCTGGGAGGAGAGATCATTACGGGGCATCGCGTGGAGGACATTGACGAACTGCCGAGCGCGCGCGCGTACCTGTTTGACGTGACTCCGAAACAACTCGTCTGCATCGCCGGTCGACGTTTCCCCTCCGGTTATCGCAACGCGCTCGAGAAATTCCGCTATGGTCCGGGTGTCTTTAAAATCGACTTTGCCCTCGACGGCCCAATCCCGTGGCGAGCCCCCGGATGTTCGCGCGCGGGCACGGTCCATCTCGGTGGGACCCTGGCCGAGATCGCCGCATCGGAACGCGCCACTGCCGAAGGACAACCGCCTGAGAAACCTTATATGCTGGTCGTCCAGCAGAGCCAGTTTGACGCCTCACGCGCACCGGAGGGCAAGCAGACCGTCTGGTCTTATTGCCATGTCCCCAACGGGTCCACCTTCGACATGACCGAGCGCATGATTGCGCAGATCGAGCGATTCGCACCGGGTTTTCGCGACCGGATTCTTGCCAAGCACATTATGCCGCCTGCGGCAATGGAGGCACACAACGCGAATTATGTCGGCGGGGATATCAACGGCGGTGCACAGGATTTGTGGCAACTCTATGCGCGTCCCACGCTCCGGCTAGACCCGTATTCCACCCCTGCCAAAGGCATTTACATCTGCTCCTCTTCCACACCGCCGGGGGGTGGCGTACACGGGATGTGCGGCTTTCACGCGGCGAAGGCGGCATTGCGGGCAAGCCTGAAGAACTAATGGCGCCGGTAAACCGTTATAGCACAGAGACGGCAAGGTCCGTCTCACATCGTACTCGTAAAAGGCAAGGAGTCACAAATTGGGTTTTCAGCAGTATCATGAGCCGGCGGGCGAACTCTCACAAGAAACGCGATCTTTTGCGCGCATCATCACTTCGCTCGCGGAGGAAGCAGAAGCCATCAGCTGGTACGAACAGCGAATAGCCGTAGAGAAGGATGACGAGGCCCGGACCATTATGCAGAATTCGCAGGAGGAGGAATTCAAGCACTTTGGGATGGACCTTGAATATTTGCTGCGTCGCAAAGCCAAATGGCGAGCCGCCCTCCAGAGTATCCTGTTCAAGCCAGGCAGCATCGTCGCGCTGGGAAAACGCGGTGAGCAAGCTGAAGATAAAGCAAAGTAAAGATGATGCGGCACGTGCTTCCGTGATGCAAGGGGGGCGCGTGCCTTATAAATCCTCCCCAAAACCGATTGCCGTCTATGCGGCAATGGCATCCAACTTGATGATCGCCGCGACCAAGTTTGCGGCAGCGGTCTATACCGGCAGCTCGGCAATGCTCTCGGAGAGTATCCACTCGCTCGCCGACACAGGCAATGAAACACTGCTTCTCGTCGGCGAGCGCATGAGCAAAAAACCCGCCGATGAAAATCACCCCTTCGGTCATGGCAAAGAGTTGTATTTCTGGTCACTCATCGTCGCGATCATTCTATTTGGACTGGGCGGCGGGATGTCGATCTACGAGGGAATCGCTCACATAAGACATCCCATTCCCATTCAAAATCCGGTCACAAATTACATTGTCCTTCTTATCGCCGCGGTGCTTGAGGGCAGCTCTCTGGGTGTTGCGCTCAAGGAGTTGAGAGCCGGGAGAAGGATTGGAAATCTCTTTCACGCCGTGGAGAAAAGTAAGGACCCTTCTGTCTTTGTGGTATTGTTTGAAGATTCGGCATCGCTTCTCGGACTGGCCGTGGCACTGGGTGGGGTCTATTTCAGCGACCGTCTTGGGAACCCGTACATCGATGCAATTGCCTCGGTCGTGATCGGGCTTATCCTGGGTATGGTCGCCATCCTCCTGGCCTACAAGAGCAAACAATTGCTCCTGGGAGAGGCATTGGAGCCGGAGCAAGTGAGTGAGATCAGCCACCTCGCTCAAACCGACCCGGCGGTTGAACGACTTCGTTATCCTTTGACGATGTATTTTGGCCCTGACGAAGTGCTCCTTAACCTGGATATTCAATTTCGGAAGGGTCTTGCCGTTAGCGATGTCGTGGCGGCAGTAGACCGCCTGGAAAAAGAAATCCGAAACCGTCACCCCGAAATCACGCGTATCTTTATCGAAGCCGATTCCGTGGTGGGCGCCGAAGCATCCGGAAACGGGCATCGCGGAGATGGTATGACGGTAGATCCGCAACAGACACTCGGGAAAACGAAAGGAAAACGATGACCGCGGAAGCATCCGCGGTCATCGGGTTTTAGGTCACGCTCAAAGAAGAATCTTGCCGGGGTTGAGAATGTTCAATGGGTCGAAGGCTCGTTTAATTCTTTTGTGCAGTGCAATGGTCGCCGGGTCCATCACAAGGGGCAGGTAGCGCGCACGCTTGGACCCGATCCCGTGCTCACCGCTGATCGTACCCCCCAGAGCCGCCGCCCGCGTATACATTTCTTCCAACAAATGGGGCAGCATCTCCTTCCACTCCTCAAGCGACATCTGCTCATTTTTCATGATGCGGATATGCAGATTCCCATCTCCGGCATGTCCAAAACAGGGCATCCGCGTTGAATATCTTTGCGAGAGCTCCTGCAATTCCGCCACCCATTCCGGAATCTGAGCCATCGGTACGACAATGTCTTCGCCGGTCTGGACGCGCGCGAGTGCCGTGAGGGCTTCAGACATGACCTGCCGCGGGCGCCACATCTTTTTCTCTTTCGCCGGAGAATCGCCTACGAAGGCATCCAGCGCTCCCGCCTCCAAACACACCTCTACAATCGCCGTATACTCAGCTTCAGCCTGCTCGCGACTAAAAGCATCCACCTCCAACAATAACATCGCCTCTATAATCGGATGCGGCGGAGTCTCTTTCAAATAGGCGTACGCCGTCTCCACCGACAGCCGGTCCATGAATTCAACCGATGACGGGATCACGTGCCCTTGCGTCATGACGCGCGGCACTGCCCGGATCGCGCTCGTCACATCCGGGAATGGCACCAATACCACCACGCGCGCCACCGGCAGCGGCATCAACCGCAGGGTCACCTCCGTAAAAATCCCCAGTGTGCCTTCAGAGCCGACGAGCAGGTGAATCAGATCATATCCGGTCACGTCCTTGACCCGCTTGCCTCCCAGACGGATGATGTCGCCCGTGGGCAGTACCACCTGCATGCCCAGCACATACCGGCTCGTCACACCGTACTTGATGGCCCGCCCGCCTCCGGCATTTTCCGCAACGTTACCCCCGATAAAGCACATCTCTACGCTCATCGGGTAGCCGGCGTAGAACAACCCCATATCCTGGATGGCTTTATTAATGTCATTTGTTACCACACCCGGCTCGACCACTGCCACCATGTTCTCTCGGTCGATCTCCACGATCCGGTTCATCCGCTCCACGGAGAGGAGTATGCCTCCAAATACGGGCACCGCGCCCCCAGATAGCCCAGAGCCCGCGCCGCGGGGGGTTACCGGAATCCGCTCACGGTTCGCCAGGCGCAGGATCTGCGAGACCTCCTCTGCACTCTTTGGTTTGACCACTACCTCCGGAAGGTGAGCATAATCATCGCCCGCGACCTCATCGTGGGCATAGTCCTGCATGCGTTCCGGTTCCCCAAAGATCACGTTCGCCGGACCGACAATATCTTTCAGCTCTGCCACCAGGGCATCTGTCACCGGTCGATATGCTGATGGCATCTCGATTCCATCCTGCGGTAGTTGTTCCATGCGATTGCCTTTCATTGAAGATAGCGTCCAACCCTCGATCTATTATACGCCAAGTGTAGGTATTGGCATCATAATGCGTTTGTTTGTTGCTACGCATAAACGGTGTTATAATCAAATCTGCCCGGAATTCCTTGTCACCCGAACTCGTCTGAGGCATTCCGTCTTCCAATCCTGCGGGCTTGCGTATGGTCCAGCTGATCCCACGCCAGCCCCTTTTCTTTCTGCCATCCGCCTCATCATTAAATCTCATCCAGAATCCCACATCTGTGGCATGACAAGGCACTCTTTTCCTGTTATTCTGTAATTCCCTCTGCAATAGGGGGAACTTTTCCAGCCCCAAAAGCATCTATTGTTAGAGTAGTCACGATGCGAAAAAGAACACTCCTACTCGCCCTCACTGTCGGAGTCCTGGCTCTGGCAGGCTTTGCTTTTATAAAACTGGCAGGGGATTTGCCCGCGCCGGATGCTCTGATCACGCGGTCCTCACCTGATGCGACCAAGATCTATGACCGTAACGGGCGTCTGCTGTACGAAATCCTCGACCCGCGCGCGGGAAGGCGTACCCGGCTCACCTTGAACCAGATATCACCCAATTTGCAGCGGGCGGTGGTGGCCGTTGAGGACGCCAACTTTTATCAAAACCCCGGAGTCGAAGTCGCCGGGTGGCTGCGCGCAGCCGTTATGAATCTCCGAGCGGGAAGGATTGTCGCGGGCGGCAGCACGATCACCCAGCAGCTGGCGCGTGATTTACTCCTCTCCAGGGAGGAACACGACTCGCGCAGTTATACGCGCAAGATGCGTGAGGCGTTCCTGGCTCTCCGCCTGAACCAGGCATACACCAAAGACCAAATCCTCGAGATGTATTTGAACGAGATGTATTTTGGCGAGCTAGCATATGGCGCCGAAGCGGCGGCGCGGACCTACTTTGGCAAGTCCGCACGCGATCTGGACCTTGCCGAGTCTGCCCTGCTGGCAGGTATGCTCCAATCGCCCGCGGCATACGATCCGCTTGTCGACTTGGATGCGGCCACGGCGCGCCAGCGGATCGTGCTGGGTCTGATGGTCAAGCACGCGTTGATCACCGACGCACAAGCGGCGCTTGCCCAGTCCGAGCCGCTCCATTTCGTCAGCGCTGCTCAGGCGTCCACCATTCACGCGCCGCACTTTGTCATCTATGTTCGGAGTCTGCTGGAAGCGCGCTATGGCGCTGAGATCGTGAACCACGGCGGGCTGAGAGTCATCACCACGCTCGACCTGAACCTGCAGGAACGCGCGGAGGATATCATACGCCAACAATTGGCCGAGCTAACGCGGCGGACGCGTGAAGAAGGCGCACCGGATTACAACGTCCACGATGCGGCACTGGTCGCGCTCGATCCAGCGACGGGCCAAGTCCTCGCGATGGTCGGCAGCGCGGATTATTTTGATGAGCAGATCGACGGTGCGGTAAACGTCGCGCTGGCAAACCGTCAGCCCGGCTCGGCGATCAAGCCGGTGACGTACGCCACCGCATTCAACCGCGATTACGCGCCCGCGACCGTCGTCTCGGACGTGCCGACGAGTTTTCTCACGAAAGAGCATCAACCGTACGAGCCGCAGAACTATGACCGGATCTGGCACGGTCCCATCTCACTGCGCCAGGCATTGGCGACTTCATCCAACATGGTCGCGGTCAAGGTGCTGGACCACGTCGGATTGGATGCTATGGTCGCCACGGCGAAATCGCTGGGCATTTCCACCTTTGAGGATTCAGAGCGCTTTGGTCTCGCGCTCACGCTGGGCGGCGGCGAAGTCAAACTGATAGAACTCACGTCGGCATACGCGGCGTTTGCGAATCAAGGGAATCGCGTCGATCCCGTCGCCATTCTATCGGTGAACGGGAACCGGTCATCCGCACCGGTCAACCCTTTGCCAACCCAGGTCAGTCCCCAGGTTGCCTACCTGATTACGAGCATCCTTTCTGACAATTCGGCGCGCATCGGCGCGTTTGGGGAGGACAATGTATTAGAGCTGAGCCGCCCCGCCGCAGCCAAGACCGGGACCACGACCGATTTTCGCGACAATTGGACGGTCGGCTACTCCCCCGACCTCGCCGTCGGCGTGTGGGTGGGAAATGCCGACAACACGCCGATGTACAAGATTTCCGGCATTACCGGGGCCGGTCCTATCTGGCACGATTTCATGGAGGAGGCGCTGAGGAGCCGACCGGTTCGCCCATTCAACCGTCCCGAGGGTTTAGTAGATGTCGAAATCTGTGATTCTTCGGGGCTTGTACCTACCGACGATTGCCCGCGCCGCCGGACCGAGGTTTTCATCGCGGGCACCGAGCCGGTACGACTCGACGAGAGCTATCGCGCCCTGCAATTAGATGCCGCGACCGGCTTGCTCTGGGCGGAGGGGTGCCGCGGACCGCAGGTCGAACAGGTCTATCACATCCTGCCGCCCGATGCCCACGATTGGGGACGCGTGCAGGGAATCCCCGCGCCACCCTCCATGGACTGTCATGGACAGCCGGTCGCGCAGACGAGCAGCGAGGACAAGGGGAGCGGCATACAGGGGCAAGGCACCGGTCTGTCTGCCCTTCTCGTCGTGACGAGTCCCGCCCAAAATTCCACCTTCGCGCCCAGCCCGCAGATTCCCAGCGAGTTACAGCGCATTGAGATCTCGGCGCGCTTGAACGTGGCTCTGGCGGTTAGCGGGGTAAGCCTGCTGGTGGATGGCAAACCGATTGCGACTTTTGCGGGTCCGCCCTATCGCGCGTTATGGAGCCTGGTGGAGGGCGACCATACGGTCCAGGCCGTTGGCGTCGATGGTGAAGGTAAGCGTGTAGAAAGCGATCCAATCCATTTTCAGGTGGAAGCGGGAAATTGAGGCGGCATAGACTTGAGCGGTAATTGCTAGTTTTTCACCTAGGGTAACGACTAAAGTCGTTACTACAATTTCGTTTTTTGGTAGTGACGATTTCAATCGTCGGCACCAACCACTTGAACATCAAAAAAGGGAAGTATATCGCATTAAGGTCGATAACAAGTTTGTTTAACACTGAGGTCACAATGTTCAATCTTAGAAACCTTTGGATGGTTGCATTAGCACTCGTTCTCCTCGTCGCCTGCAGCGGAGGCGCCAATCCGATCCCGCCGTCGATCCAGACGGCAGTCCCTCAACTTGCAACTTCGCTGCAACAGGCGGCGCCGACGCCGACGGCAAACGCTCCTTTCCCACAGGGGATTACCAATGAGCCGCTCGGCGTAGTGACCACCTCTCCGGCGGACAAATCCGAAGAGGTCCAGGTCACCAAGGAAACGGCACGCATCATCGTGCAATTCAATCACCCGGTGGTGCCACTGGTCGCGGTGGAGGCGCAAAAGGATTTGCCGCAGCCGCTCACGCTCCAACCCGCGGTGCCAGGCAGCGGTCAGTGGATCAACACCTCGACCTTTGCTTTCATGCCCTCGCAGAATCTCGCGGTGGCGACGCCGTACACGGCGTCCCTCGCGCCGCTCAAGGACATGCTCGGGCAATCGCTCAGCGGCTTTTCGTGGACATTCAAAACCGCGTCCCCGGCTGTCCTCAAGACAGACCCAGCGGACAATACCCAGTATGTTGCCCCAAGCCAACCGATCACAATCACGTTTAATACCGAGATGGACCGCGCGTCCACCGAATCGCGTTTGACGGTCAAACGCGCGGATACCGGCGCGGTGCCCGCCGGGCGTTTCGAGTGGCAGGGGACCGTGCTCCGCTTTATCCCGACCGCGCCTCTGGAATATGACCAGTCGTACAAAGCAACGCTCGTGACAGGCGCGCAGGATGCAAAGCAACTTGCCGCGACCGTCAAAGACGTGACATGGACTTTTCGCACGGTCGCCAAACCGGGCGTCTTGTCCACCATCCCCCAGAACGGCAATACAAGCGCCAGCATGGCCGATGGCCTGCGGCTCAATTTCGCTTCGCCGATGAACCAGGAGAGTCTCAAAGTAACGGTCCAGCCGACGATCACCAATCAAACCCTATGGTGGGAAGGGGACAAGGTCAACCGGACGGACACGAGTACGATCGCGCATGTCGGCGGTCAATGGCAGGCCTCCACGCCCTATACGGTCACCATTGGCTCGGAATCGCCGACACGGTACGGCGAAAAACTGGGCAAGGACGTCGTCGTGCGCTTTACGACCGCGCCGCGCAGCCCAGAACTATTCCTCAACGTGCCCGGCGATCTGGGCATGTATGATGTGAACGGCCCGCAAACGATTGTCGCGTCCTATGTGAACCTCAATCAGATCGATTACAAACTCTATAAAGTCGACCGCGCCGATTTCGTCGGACTGCTCGGGCGGAACTATTACCAATCCCTGCAAAAGTTCACGCCGAAAGAAACAAACCAATTGCGTGCATGGTCGCAAAAGCCCAGCGCGCCGCTCAACGCAACCCGCTTGATCTCGACGACGCTCACCGCCGGCGGCACTCCCCTTCCAGCCGGTGTATATATGCTCCAGGCGACGGCGCCTGCCATCACGGCTTCCGACCTGCGCCAGCCCAAGCACATCCTGGTAGTATCCGGGCTGAACCTCGCATTCAAGCGGACCCAGACCGAGGCGCTCGTGTGGGTCACGGATTTGAAATCCGGCAAACCGGTTGCAGACCAACCCCTGACGCTTTACAGCTTCCTGGGCAGCGCGCTCGCGTCGGGCAAGTCAGACAAGGATGGATTGTGGCGAGCCAAATTCAACAGCCAAAACGTGTGGGACCCCACTTACGTGTTGAGCGAAGCCGGTGGGCAGATCGTCGCGGCGGTGGGAAGTGATTGGAGCGACGGCATCATGTCCTGGGACTTTAACATGCCCAGACAGCCGGAAACACGCGACTATTACGCCAACCTCTATACCGACCGCGCCATCTATCGCCCTGGCCAGACGATCTATTTCCGTGGCGTCTTGCGACGCGACAATGACGCACAGTACAGCCTGCCGCAAGGAATCGAGACGGTCCCGCTCAAGGTCCGCGACGGTCAGGGCAGGCAGATTGCCACGCAAAATGCAACACTCACGCGATTTGGCACGTTCAACGGCGAAATCAAGCTGAGCGACAGCGCCTCCATCGGCTACTACAACCTGAGCCTGGAACTCGGGGCGGACCCGCGTAAATTTGTCGAGAGCGTGAATTTCCAGGTCGCCGAGTATCGCGCCCCACAGTTCCAGGTGGGGGTGAAAACCGACCAGACCGAATATTATAATGGGGACAAGATCAAAGTTGACGCCACGGCGACCTACTTTTTCGGTGGACCGGTCAAGGATGCCAATGTGACTTGGCGCTTGATGAGCGATGACCTTGCCTTCCAACCGGACAACGTCAAAGGGTGGTGGGATTTTGTCGATTACGACCTGTCACAACGACAGCACCAGGGCGGCGTCGTGCGCGAAGGCAAGGGCAAGACGGACGCCAACGGGACCTTCCACTTTGAGACTGCCGCGGACCTGAAGGACTATCCGCTCAGCCAAAACTTTACGCTCGAAGCAGAGATCGTCGATATCAACAACCAATCCGTGTCGAGCCGCACGGTGGTGCCGGTGCACAAGGGCAAATACTATATCGGGCTGCGCCCGCAACGGTACGTCGGGACGGTCGGTCAAGAGCAAGCCGCCGATGTGATAACGGTGAACACAAAGGGCGCGGCCGTTCCGAACCAGGCGCTGACGGTGTCCTTCTTCGAGCACCAATGGTACAGTGTTCGTGAAAAGCGAGACGACGGCGGATTGTACTGGAAGAGCGCGTACACCGACACGCTGGTATCCAAGGTCAATGTGACCTCCGACGCCCAGGGTCAGGCCGTCGCCAAATTCACGCCTGCCAAGGGCGGCATCTTCAAGATCGTCGCCGAAGGCAAGGACGCAAACAATAACGCCATCCGCAGCGCGACCTACCTTTGGGTTTCCGGCCGCGAGTTTATCAACTGGCGTATGGAGAACAACGACCGCATCGATCTGGTTGCGGATAAAAAGCAATACACGGTGGGCGAGACCGCCGACATATTGATCCCGGCGCCTTTCAAGGATTCCGAGGCACTCTTGACCGTCGAACGCGGCACCATCCGCGAGGTGCGCCGCCTGACCCTGCCGGGCAACAGCGAACGCATCAAGATACCCATCCAGCCGGACTATGCGCCCAACGTTTTCGTCTCCATCATGCTCGTCAAAGGGCGCGGCGCCGACAGCCCGACCCCTC
>JBLMXX010000227.1:0-4842 GCA_050257995.1 Acidobacteriota bacterium
GGGAAGGGGATTGGAGAGGCGATTGCGGTCGCGCTGGCGCGGGAGGGCATCAGCGTGGCGGTCGCGGCGAGGACGGAAGCCGACGTCCAAAGGGTGGCGAGCCGGATCCGCGACGAGGGAGGGAAAGCCATCGGCGTGGTGTGCGATGTGACCGAGCCCGTCTCGATTGCCGCGGCGATCGCCCGTGTGCAAAGCGAATTCGGGAACATTTCGATCCTGGTGAATAACGCCGGTGCATCGGGTTCCCACAAATTCCTGGACCACGACGACGCGCTGTGGTACCGGATGATGGACGTAAACCTCAACTCGGTCTATTACGTCACCAAAGCCGTCGTCCCCATGATGGTCCAGGCGCAGTGGGGGCGCATCATCAACATCGCCTCCATCGCCTCCAAGGTCGGCGGCAAGTACATTGCCGCATATACGGCGGCCAAGCACGGCGTGCTCGGGCTCACGCGCGCCCTGGCGGTCGAGTTGAACCCGTACCACATCACGGTGAACGCCATTTGCCCCGGTTACGTGAACACGCCGATGACGGAACGCTCGATCTCGAATATCGCGGCGCGGACGCAGATGTCGGAAGAGCAGGCGCGGCGGGCATTGGAAAAGACCAGCCCCCAGGACCGGCTCATCTCCGCTGAGGAAGTGGCTGACGTGGCGGTAATGCTTGCCGGCGAAAATGCGGGCGGGATTACGGGTCAAGCCATCAACGTGGACGGCGGAGCCGTCATGTTCTGAAATCGGGTACGCGGAGGGATCGATGTACGATTTCGATTATGAGGTCAAGGATTCAGTTGCGACGATCACGTTCAATCGACCGCAAGTGCTCAACGCCATCACGCTAGAGATCTATGCCCAGTTAAGAGACCTGTTTGAAAGCCTGCGGTATGACGACGCCGTGAATGCGGTCGTCATCACCGGGACCGGGGACCGCGCCTTTTGTTCCGGCGGCGACGTCCACAAGATCATCGGCGAGATGCTCGACCGCGACACGCGCGCCCATCTCGAATTTTGCCGCATGACGGGGCACCTCGTGCGCAACATGCGCTTGCTCCCCAAGCCCATCATTGCCGCCATCAATGGTATTGCCGCCGGCGCCGGCGCCGTCATCGCGATGGCGTGTGACTTGCGCGTCATGTCCGAGAGCGCCAAGTTCGCCTTCCTGTTTACACGGGTGGGACTGACCGGCGCGGATATGGGGGCGGCGTATCTTCTGCCGCGCATTATCGGGCAGGGACGGACCGCCGAATTGTTGATGCTCGGCGACGACGTGGACGCGCAAACGGCCGGACGCATCGGGTTGGTGAATCGCGTAGTCCCGCCAGACCAGGTGCTCCCGGCGGCGCACGAGTGGGCGCAGCGGCTCGCCCAGGGACCCGTCTTTGCTACCGGGCTGACCAAGACGCTGATCAATAACGAGTGGAACGTGGATATCGGCTCGGCGGTGGAAGTGGAGGCGGAGGCGCAGGCGCTGATGATGATGGGGCAGGACCATCGCGCTTTTTACGAAGCGTTCGTGGGCAAACGAAAACCGGAATTCAAGGGGAGATAATTGGAAAAGCAAATCGTCAATCCCACCTCGCTCGTCAAGCCGTCCGGCTATGCTCACGGGGTGGTTACACAGGGCGGACGCCTGCTCTTTCTTGCCGGACAGCCGGCGCTGGATGCAGAGGGCAAGATCGTCGCGCCGGGCGACATCGCCGGACAGTTCAACCAGTCGTTCAGTAATTTAAAGGCCGTGTTGGAAGCGGCGGGCGGAACGATGACGGACATTGTCAAGCTCACGCTTTTTGTGACGGACAAGTCCGCCTATCTTGCGAACCTCAAGCCGATCGGCGCGGTCTATCGCGCTTTTTTCGGGCGCTATTACCCGGCGATGACGCTCGTCGAGGTCAAGAGCCTTTTTGACAACGCGGCAATGGTGGAGATCGAAGGCACGGCGGTCATCGGATAGGGGACTATGGATTTCTCATTCACAGATTCAGAATCGGCGGTCCAGCGCTCGGCGCGTGATTGGGCCCAGAACCGCGTAGCGCCCATCGCGCGCGAAATGGACGAGCGCGGCGAGATGCCGCCCGAGCTCGTTCGAGAGATGGCGGATCTGGGATTCCTGGGCGGACCGCTTCCGAAAGAGTACGGTGGGGGTGGATGGAATTCCGTCTCACTCGCACTGTGCTACGAGGAATTGGGGCGCGCCGATTCCTCGATCCGCGGGTTTATGACCGTTCACACCAGCCTGGTGTCCCAATGCATTCTCCAGTGGGGCACGGACGCGCAAAAGCGAGAGTACCTGCCTCTACTCGCGAGCGGAGAGATGATCGGGTGCTACTGCCTCACGGAGCCGAACGCGGGATCGGATGCGGCGAGCATGGAGAGCATCGCCACGCCGGATGGCGACGCGTACGTGATCAACGGCGAGAAAATCTGGATCACGAATGGTAGGATGGCTCATTTGGCTCTCGTGTTTGCGAATGCAGAGCCGGAACGCAAACACAAGGGCATCTGCGCGTTTCTTGTGCCGACGAACACGCCCGGTTTCCAGCGCGGGAAAATGTCGGGCAAAGAATTGGGACACCGCGCTTCTGACCATGCTCACGTCATCTTTGAGAATATGCGCGTCCCGTCGAGCGCGCGCCTGGGCGGGCACGGGGAAGGGTTCAAGGTGGCGATGTCTGCGCTGGATCACGGGCGGCTGGGCGTCGCGGCGGGCGCGCTCGGCGTCGCGCAAGCGTGCCTGGATGCCTCCGTCGAGTTTGCGAAAACCCGGCGCCAGTTCGGACAGCGCATCGGCAATTTCGAGATGGTCCAAAGTGCTCTCGCGAACATGGCGGCAGACGTAGATGCCGCGCGCATGTTGGTCTATCGCGCGGCGTGGCTGCACGATAGGGGGGTCAAGGCGACGCGGGAAACATCCATCGCGAAATTGTTCGCCACGGAAGCCGCGGTGCGCGCCGCGGGCGAGGCCGTGCTCTTGCACGGCGGGCGGGGTTTTTCGAACGATTATCCGGTGGAACGCTATTATCGCGACATCAAAGGATTGCAGATCTATGAAGGGACCGCGCACATCCAACGTATCGTGATCGCGCGGGACTTGATAGGAAGGGAATAGAGACGCTCCCGGAAGAGCGTCTCTAAAGGAGAAGCACACTATGCGAGCGGCAGATATCCCGTTGTATTACAACGCGGTCAATATCCTCGAGCACAACCTGGCGGAACGCCCGGACAAGACTGCGCTCTTGAGCGCGGCGCGGCAAATGACCTTCCGCGAAGTTTCGGAGGAGGTCAACCGGGTCGGGAACGCTCTCAAGCGTCTTGACGTGCGGGTGGGCGAGTGTGTCGGTATTCTCGCGCCGGATATGGCGGAATGGGTCACGTCCTTTTTCGGCATCATCAAGATCGGGGCTGTTGCTGCAAGCATGAATACTCTGCTCACCCCGGCTGAACAGGCCTATATCCTGAAGGACTGCCGGGCACGTGTCCTGATCGTGCACGAATCCCTGTTGAAATCCGTCGCGCCGGTGCGCGACAGCATCGAATCTCTAGAGCAAGTGATCGTCATCGGCACGCAAAAAGGACGCGAAGGCGACCGCCTCTTTGACGAATGGATCCGCCGCGAGTCGACCGATCTTATTACGGCGTCCACCCAGCGCGACGATTTTTGCACGCTGAATTACTCGAGCGGCACTACCGGCGAACCCAAGGGAATTTTCCACGCCCAAAAAGACCTGCCTCTCACGGCGGACCACTGGGCTGTCAACGTGCTCGGATTGCGTGAGTCGGATCGCACGCTGGCTTCCGCCCGCCTGTTCTTCACCTTTGGAACGGGCGGTGCGTTGGTCTTCCCCTGGTATGTGGGCGCGAGCACTGTTTTCTTTCCAGGCGCGCCGCGCATCCCGTCGAACGTTCTCGAGGCGATCGACCGTTTCAAGCCGACGATCTTTTTCAACGCCCCGACCAGTTACGCGGCAATGCTCGCCCTGCCGGACCTGAAGGAGAAATACGATCTCTCTTCCATCCGGCTGTGTGTCTCCGCGGGCGAGGCGCTTCCCGCCGCGATCTGGCACGCTTGGAAAGAGCGCACGGGTCTCGACATTATCGACGGGATCGGATCGACGGAAGTGTACCACATCTTTATCTCCAACGGCCCCGGCGACATTCGCCCCGGGAGCAGCGGCAAGCCGGTGCCGGGTTACCAGGTTAAGATCGTGGACGAGGAGGGTCAGCCGGTCGCTGCGGGACAGGTGGGGAATCTACTGGTGAAGGGTGACACGTCCGCGCTCTTTTACCTGCACCAATATGCCCGCAGCCAGAGGACGTTCCTGGGGGAGTGGCTCTTCACAGGTGACAAATACTATGTAGACGCGGATGGATATTACTGGCACGCGGGGCGCTCGGATGATATGATGAAGGTCGGCGGGATTTGGGTCTCGCCGGTGGAAGTCGAGAGTACGCTCATCAGCCATCCGGCGGTGCTCGAGTGCGCGGTCGTCGCGTACACGGACACCTCGGGTCTTGTCAAGCCGCGCGCCTTTGTGGTCCTGAAGGAAGGGTTCGCGCCCTCGGACGCGCTGGCCGGTGAATTGGTGAACTATTGCCGCGAAAAGATGGCGGAGTACAAGCGCCCGCGGCAGATCGAATTTGTCCGCGAGCTGCCCAAGACCGCCACCGGCAAGATCCAACGTTTCAAGATGCGCGACGTGAAGGAAAACGTTTTGCCAGCGCCGTGAGAAGGGATTTCAAAATTTACCACGACGACGTACATCTTGGTAAACTGAGCGAGGCGCAGGACGAACGCGAACGCTACCCGCATGCGATGGCGAGCTACATCGCCTGGCTCTGGGC
>JBLMXX010000228.1:0-4210 GCA_050257995.1 Acidobacteriota bacterium
TGTTCAACCTCATCAGCGTGCCGCTGATGGCAAAACTCTCCGACGCGTTTGGGCGGCGCGCCATCTATATCCTCGACGTCGCCCTGTTCGCCGCCGGCTCGCTCGTCGTCGCGGTCTCGCCGTCCCTGCCTATCCTGCTGGCGGGGCGCGCGATCCAGGGGTTTGGCGCGGGCGGCGTCTTTCCCGTCGCCAGCGCGGTCATCGGCGACACGTTTCCGCCCGAAAAGCGCGGCAGTGCCCTGGGGCTGATCGGAGCGGTCTTTGGGATTGCTTTTCTGTTCGGACCCATCATCGCCGGGATCATTCTCTTTGTCCTCTCCTGGCACTGGCTCTTTATCATCAACCTGCCGATCGCCGCCGTCGTGATCGTGCTGGCATTGCGCGTCCTTCCCGCCGCGCGCCCCGCGCAGCAGCGGCGGTTCGACCTGGTGGGGATGGTCGTGCTCGCCGTCCTTCTCGCCTCGCTCACCTTTGGCATCAATCAACTGGATACGGCACGCCTCGGGGCGAGCATCATGTCCCTGAACGTTTGGCCCTTTTTGCTTCTCGGTATCGTCCTCTTACCGGTCCTGGTCTTGATCGAAAGGCGCGTCGCCAACCCAATCGTGCGGACGAGCCTGTTCGCATCGCGCCAGGTCGCGTTGATCAGTTTCGTCGCCGCGGGCGCCGGTCTCGGCGAGGCATCGGTCGTCTTCGTACCCGCGCTGGTGGTCGCCGCCTTTGGCGTGACGAGTTCCACGGCGAGCTTCATGCTCCTCCCCGCCGTGCTGGCGATGGCCGTCGGCTCGCCGACCGCGGGGCGGATGCTTGACCGCGCGGGATCGCGCGTGGTCCTGCTCGCCGGAACGGTCCTGGTGACGGCGGGCATGTTCGTCGTCGCGGCACTGGGAACGAACATCGTGTTCTTTTATCTGTCCGCCATTTTGGTCGGTCTCGGGCTGGGAGTCCTGCTCGGCGCGCCGCTGCGCTATGTGATGCTGAACGAGGCGCCGGCGTCCGAGCGCGCGTCGGCACAGGGTCTCTTGACCCTGTTCACCAGCATGGGGCAGTTGGTCGGCGGCGCGATCGTCGGCGCGGTCGCCGCCTCACTCGGCGGCGGCATCGCGGGGTACTCGACTGCCTTTCTCGCCGTCGGCATCGTCATGCTCGTCATGACGGTCCTCACGGTGGGTCTCAAGAACCGCGCGGACGAGATCGCGACCGCCCGCCGCAATCACACCGCCGTCACCGCCCAGCAGGCGTGACCGCCTGCCATAGTGTTCCATATACATCTTGGTAAACTGAGCGAAGCGCAGGACGAACGCGACCGCTACCCCCACGCGATGGCGGGTTACATCGCCTGGCTCTGGGCCCAGTGGGCCCACTTTTCCGCGGTACTCCCTGAGGATTGGCGGGAACTGCGGACCCAGGCCCGCCGCGAGGGGCAGCACTGGCGCCTGCAGGTGCTGCGCCTCTCACGCCAGGCTGTCGAAAAAATAACCGGGGGGTCCCTTGAAAAAGTGGGCCCATTGGGCCCACAACCCTGTCCCCACTGTCCCCACCGTCCGCTGAGGTTTGACTTTTTGCCGCGCCCGCGTATACTAGAACTGCTCGCCGGTTCACCAATCTGAGCTACGGCGAACACGGGTGGCAATAGCAGAGATGCCCTGACCGCGCGCGGTCGGGGCGATTGTTTATAGGCAAAGACTGTGCGTGTCCTTGCGGTCAGCGACGTCGTCCTCGAGCTCTTGCACAGCCCCGCGCTAAAGCAGGTTGCCGGCGGGGTCGAATTGATATTGTCCTGCGGCGACCTGCCAAGCGCCTATCTCGAATACATCGTCTCCATCCTGAACGTCCCTATGTTTTACGTCATGGGAAACCACGGCGGCGACGGCGGGGAAAAGCCCGAGCCTGAGGGCGGTCAAAATATCGATGGTCAGGTGGTCGAGCACAAGGGGCTGCTCATTGCGGGGCTGGAAGGCTCGCGGCGCTACAACGACCGCCCCCTCTACCAGTACACCGAGAACGAAATGCGCGGCAAAGTCGCCCTGTTGTCGCCGGCACTCATCCTGAACCGGGCGCGCTATGGGCGCTACCTGGACGTGCTGGTCACGCACGCGGCCCCCGCGGGCATCCACGACCTGCCGGACCTGCCGCACCGCGGGTTCAAGTCTTTCGTGTGGTTCATCGATCACTACCAGCCGCGCTATCTGGTCCACGGGCATATTCACGTCTACGACAACCGCCAGGAAGAGGTTACACGGCGCGGCGTCACGACCATCGTGAACGCCTACGGCTATCGGATCCTGGAGATCGCACCCGCGCAGACCGTCAGATCATAATCGTGATAGAATCATGACATATCGAGTACAGACCGAAACTGATTTCAGCCGCGCCCACTTTAAGGCATTTATGGGGGATATCCTTTCAAAAGTTTCGCACCGTCCCAACGAATTGGTCTCCTTTGAAGCGGTGCGGCGCTCTTTGAAAATATTCGGACAGAATTATCGCGGCGTCCGTCCCGTCCGCGTCGATCAGATCGTCGGCAGCGCAACTTTGCGTTATCACGATTTCGACCGCGCCTTTCTGCCGCTGCAGACCCGCACCAAGTCGCGCTGGACGCACGTAGACGAGGCGTATTATGGTGACGTCGAACTGCCGCCGGTGAAACTGTACCAGCTGGGCCAGGTCTATTTTGTGCGCGATGGGCACCATCGCGTGAGCGTGGCGAGGGAAAAGGGACAGGAATTCATCGACGCCGAGATCATCGAAATGCAGACCAGCGCGCCGATCACCATCGCCGACATCGCCGAAGGAACGGTCGAAATTGCGGGGATGCGCGCCGAGTTTATGGAAAAGACAAAGTTGGATGATCTACGCCCCGGCAACGGGCTGCAGTTTTCGGAACCGGGCGGCTTTGTCCGGCTCGTCGAGCACATTGCCGTCCACCGTTACTATATGGGGATCGAGCAAAAGCGCCCCATCCGGTGGCAGGCGGCGGTCTTGTCCTGGTACGATAACCTGTACACGCCGATCGTGCAGACCATTCGAGACAATAAGATCCTGGGGGACTTTCCGCATCGCACGGAAGCCGACCTGTACCTGTGGATCATGGACCATTATCATTTCCTGAAAGAGCAGGACGAGAATATCGCGCTGGAGGACGCGGCTACCCATTTCGCGCAGCACTATAGCCAGCGCCTGGACAAGCGCATGTTGCGAAGCGTCCGCACCGCCGTGACCTCCTTTATCGGGACCCAAAAATTCCTGCCGCTGGTCGGGACGATGGCGAGCGAGCCGCACCCTACCGAGGAGCCGCACGAATGAACGACCGTGCCTCCTCCCCGGCGCCGGTGGTCGCGGTCTTTGGCGGCTCGCGGCCCCTGCCCGATAGTCATGAATATGCCGAGGCATATCTGATCGGGCGTTTGCTCGCGCGCAAAGGGTTTACGGTCATGAACGGCGGTTATGGCGGCACGATGGAAGCGTCCGCGCGGGGCGCGCGGGAGAACGGCGGGCGCACCCTCGGCATCCTTTCGGATGAATTCAACTGGCTCACACCCAATATCTACCTGGACGAGACCGTCCGGCGGGACGATCTCTTCGGTCGCATCCGCGAGATGCACGCGCGCGCCGGCGGATTTATCGTGCTCAAGGGGAGCATGGGCACGCTGGCCGAACTCGCGCTCGTGTGGAACCTCTCGAAACTCGACGCGCGGCAGCGCAAGCCCATCATCCTGGTTGGCATTGGTTGGAAAAATGTGTTAGAATCGTGGCGCCAACATCTCGCCGTCACGGACGAGGAACTGGCACTCTTGCAAGTCGTCGCCACACCGGAGGACGCGGTGGACTGTATCATCCGTACTTTGGGCAAGGAGCACCATCCTTCGCCGCGTGCCCCCTCTTCCCTGGAATAAACATCGTCGGGAGGAGGGGGAGAATCAAACGAATATCCATTCACCCCCGCAATCCGCGACGTCCGAGATCGAACGTCTTGTAATTCCATATTCCTTCGGATGCCCGTCGCGATGCGGCGGGCAATCTATTTCAATACGATTTGTCACACCTGCACTTGCGTGCGGTGCAAGTGTTGCGAGCCCCGCAGGGGCGACGCAAACCCCAATAATCATCAACAGGAGCCATTATCCATGCGAATGAGCAAACTTTTCAGCCAAACCCTGCGCGAAGCGCCTTCGGAAGCCGAGGTCACGAGCCACCGCTTGTTGGTGCG
>JBLMXX010000229.1:0-2717 GCA_050257995.1 Acidobacteriota bacterium
CTAGTCGCGCTTGAACTGTGAATAGTCCGGCGCGGCGTAGGTGCTCTTGCCGTGGCGCTCGGTATCGATCAGCGCGCGGACCTTGAGCGGGAGTCCGAAGAGGCGGATGAATCCCTCGGCGTCCTTCTGATTGTAGACATCCTCCTGCCCGAACGTTGCATAGTCTTCCCGGTAGAGACTGTAAGGCGACTTGCGTCCGACCAGGATCAAGTTACCCTTGTACAATTTCAGCCGGACGGTCCCGAGCATATTCTTCTGGGTCTCGCGCACGAACGCGTCCATCGCTTCGCGCAGTGGCATGAACCACTGCCCGTTGTACACCAGGTCGGCATACTTGAGCGCGATCTGCTGTTTATAATGCAAGGTCTCCCGGTCCAGGCAAATCTGCTCTAGAGCGTCGTGTGCCTCCACCAGGATGGTGCCGGCAGGGGTCTCGTATACGCCGTGCGATTTCATGCCGACCAGGCGATTCTCTACCAGGTCCACGCGCCCGACCCCGTGCTTGGCTCCGAGTTGATTGAGCGTGGTGATGAGCTCGATGGCGCCCATCGCGTGACCGTTGATCCGGCGTGGCACTCCGCCGTCGAACTCGATCTCGACGTACTCGGCCTCGTCCGGCGCCTGCTCGGGTGACACGGTGAGTTGGTACATCGCGGCTTCGGGCTCCTGCCACGGGTCTTCGAGGATGCCGCCTTCGTGCGACAGGTGCCAGATGTTCCAATCGCGCGAGTAGATCGATTTCGTGGTCGCCGCGACCGGGACGTTGTGCTCTTTGGCGTAATGGATCGCATCCTCGCGCGAGCGGATGGTCCATTCCCGCCACGGCGCGATCACCTTCAACTTTGGATTGAGAGCCTGGTACGTCAATTCGAATCGCACCTGGTCATTTCCCTTGCCCGTCGCGCCATGCGCGACCGCATCTGCGCCTTCCGCTTCGGCCACCTCCACCTGGGCTTTGGCGATGAGCGGGCGGGCGAAGGAGGTGCCGAGCAGGTATTTGCGCTCGTACACGGCACCCGCCTGCAGGGTGGGATAGATGTACTTGACGATGAATTCCTCGCGCAGGTCCAACACATAGCATTTGCTCGCGCCGCTCGCCAGCGCCTTGGCTTCCACGCCGCTCAGGTCTTCACCTTGTCCGATGTTGGCGCATACGCAGACCACTTCGCAGTCATAGTTCTCTTTGAGCCACGGCACAATGACCGAGGTGTCGAGTCCGCCGGAGTAGGCGAGCACGACCTTGCCGATTTTCTGTTTTGTCATGGGACCCCCTTGAGAGTGCAGTTTTAGGATTGGCGATTTGGGCTATGGGATCGGCGTTCAGCCGGAGTGGATGAGATGCTTCGCTGCACTTGATCGACTACCGACAACTGACCATTGACCGCTGTCAACCGGACGGACGACGGCGACCTCGTCACACGCGTTTTGGACGGGGCAGATGGCACAGTCCCGCCAGACTTTTTCGGGGAAATCCTCTTTCACCGTAACCTGGAACCCGAGTTTCTCAAAAAACGGGACTGCGCGTGTGAGGGCAAATATGGTCGGGATGCGGCGGGCGCGCGCGTCCTCGAGCAGAGCATTGACAAGAAGCGCTCCCAGCCCGTGCTTACGGAATTCGGGGGCGACGGCGAGCGAGCGCACCTCGCTAAGCGCCGGACCCATTTCCACCAGCGACCCGCAGCCGATGATGCGGTCCTGCTGCTCGACCACGACCCAATCGCCGATACTGGAGCGGATAGAGTCGAGTGGGCGCGGCAAGAGCTGCCCCTCGCGTTCGCCGAGGTTTACGAGCGCGGAAATTTGCGGTGCATCGTTCATAACGGCTTTACGAATAATCATATTCTCAACTTCACGGTTGATTTTTGCCGGCGGCGGGGCCGGAAGTAGAATGGCAGACAAGACGCTTTGGCGGCTATAGCTCTCTCAGGATTTGCTCGAGCTTGCTTACCAACTCGTCGATATGCGTTTTTTGAATGATCAACGGCGGAACAAAGCGCACCACGCGCTCGCGCGCCTGGATCAGGAGCAGACCGTGCTGATATCCCTTCTCTCTTACCTTCCCGGCGTCAATGTCCAATTCCATGCCGATCATCAGCCCGCGCCCGCGCACCTGCTTGATGTGCGGCGAATTGATTTCGCTGACCCGTTCCATGAGATAATTCCCGTTTTCGCGGACCGCGGCGAGGAATTCCGGATCGCTCACCCGCTCGAGGACCTTGAGCGCGACGGAGGTGATCATCGGGCCGCCGCCGAAGGTAGTCCCATGCTCGCCGCTGTGTAGCGTGCTGGAAACGGCTTCGGTCACCAGTGCCGCCCCGATCGGCAGACCGCCCGCGAGTGGCTTGGCGAGTGCCATCATGTCGGGCTTGACGCCGGCATACTCGTGCGCCCACAACTTGCCCGTGCGACCGAGTCCGCACTGGATTTCGTCAAAGATGAGGAGCGCGCCGCGCTCGTCACAAATCCGGCGCAAGCCGCGCAAGAACGTGTCTGTCGCGGGATACACTCCCCCTTCTCCTTGCACCGGCTCGACCACGACGGCGGCGGTTTCCGTCGTGATGGCGGCACGAGCGGAATCGAGATTGTTGAATTCGGCAAAGCTCACACCGGGCATGAGCGGGCGAAACGGGGCTTGATACTTTTCCGAATCGGTCAGCGCGAGACTGCCCATCGTCCGCCCGTGAAAACTGCCGCGAAAGGCGACGAACCCTTTGCGG
>JBLMXX010000230.1:0-2573 GCA_050257995.1 Acidobacteriota bacterium
CCAGTAACGCAGGTCAGCTCCGACCTTGATGCCGGGCGTGGTGTCGTCTGCGGGTGGAAGACTTGCCAACAGCCCGAGGGTATCACGCGGGAGGACTGCCAGCGCATCCACCCGCCACGGCGCCAGTTTGATTTTGCCCCGCGGCGGGCTTTCGCCGTCATGGCGCAGAACAGCGAGAGAGGGTTGAGGCCCCTCCGAGGTGGAGGGAAGCAAGAGGGTAGAGGTGAATTCTCTCGAATCGCGTTTAAGGAGATCGCCACCAAGTGGAGAGAGATCAGACCAGGCGTGTTTCAAATCATGGGCGGATGCGGCAAAAGGGTGACGCGCCGCGGCGCGTTCTCTCGCGCCCGATGCCTGGCTTGTCTCTGCCCACAGGATGAAAGCAGAGCGGTCGTCCTTGTTGTCGGTGCGAGGCGTACCCCAGGAGCCGTGGAGGATGTGCATTTTTCGCATTCGCTTTCGTCATCCCATCGATGCAAGAGCATTGTAAACCCGGATGCCGCCGCGCGCAAGTATGGGACGGGCAGTCCTCGCATAGCGGTTTGGAAACCAAAAACACCCGGCATTGAACCGGGTGTTTCCAACGTCGAAATCAGTCGCTTGGGTCTTGCGCTTGGCGGCGTGGAATATGCACGATGGATTCCATCAACGTGCTGTTGGGGATGATCACAGTGCCCTCTTCCGTAGTCACCACGGTGTTCACGCCGCCGATGCCGCTGACGTCACCGCGTACCTGATCAAAAATCACCGGTTGCCCGGCGGGCAGTCGCTGCCGCAAATAATAGCCGGCCAGCAGATGCTGGACGACGCCGCGCGATCCCAAACCGAGCGCCAATCCCAATGCCAGGCCAAAAGCCGCGAGGGCGATCGTAATGGTCGTGACGAGCAATGCCGTATCGATCCCCAGGACCCCGAGTGCCAGGACGGCGACAAAGACGCTGGCCAGGTACTGCACACCTATCCCCAGGCGTGAGGCGTAACTGATGCCGGCGCTCTTGGAACCATTGGTGACCAGGTCGCCCATGAACTTGCTAACGATGCCGCCTAACAAAAAGACAATGACCGCGGCAATGGCTTTGGGAAGCAGATCCAGCAGTTGGCTCAACAGCCGGGCGACGGCGTCCAAGCCCATAAACCGCGTCGCCGTGATCAAGAAGGATAGAAGAAGAAATACGTAAATGATCTGCGAGACGAGCTGCCAGAGGGGAGTTTTGACGCCCAGTCCGCGCAGCGCTCCGGTGATGCCTGTTCGTTCGACGAGCGGATCGAATTTGATTTGGCGCAAGACGAACCCGATCAAACTGCTTACCAGCCGTGCGACCAGGTAGCCGACCAGTAGGATAATCAGCCCATTGACCAGGTTCGGAATAAAGTTGACAATGTCGGTAAAGATCTTGACGAGCGCGTCGAACACGATTTGGAAATTCATGGCAGGCTCCTGGGGCTTACCCCGCGCATGATTATGGGACAAGCGGTTGGGGAGAGCGCGTTACTGGCGGTGCCGGTAATAGACCAATAAACGCGTCGAGTAGCTCGATCACAACTCGCATAAAACCGGACAAACCTAAATCGAGCAGATCAAGGACGGTGCGGTCCGTGCGCACGCGCTCGATCAATCGCGCTTCGAAATCAGGCGGAACGACGATGGAGGCGTTCCGGAGCTCGACCATAAAAGCTCGGACGCGACGGGCGATTTCGATTTCCTCCGCCTTGTCGGGATGGGTAGACAACCAGGCGTCCCACTCGGGTCCGGTAGGCATGTCCTCGACCAAATCGGTTATGCTGAAGGTGTCAAAAGAATCAGGCATTTATCTCCTATGCGGTCTCGACCGCCGATCCCTCCGATCGAGATTCGCGGACGGGCGATTTCCAAACCTCCGGGCAGACTTGGTCGAGCAACTGGCGAAAGAGCAAGCGCGCCCGGTGAATGCGCATCTTGACCGCGCTCAGTCCCAACCCAAGAGTTTTGGCAATTTCATCGTATGGGCGATCTTCAATATCTCGCAGGGTCAACATCGCGCGATGGACAGAGTCCAACGCGGTGAGCGCCTCTTCGAGGCAATGGACTAGTTCATTCTGCAGAACCGCCTCTTCGGGCGATGGCGCCCGGTGGTCTGGAATATCCGCATTCTCTTCGACATCCTGACCCGCTTCATCTCGTGCCGGCTTCCAACGTCCGGGGTTCCGTTTTTGTTCCCTCAGCGCGTCCAGGCAGGTATTGACCGTGATGCGGTAAATCCAGGGAGTGAGAGTTTGGGGGTTCTCAACGCTCTTAATGGCATGATAAACTTTGATAAAAGTTTCTTGCGCCTGATCGTCCGCATCCTCGCGGTTCCCCATCATCCGGTAGGCGGTCCTGAACACAAGGTGTTTGTACTGCGCGACAAGCAATTCAAATCCACGCGAATCCTCGGGCAAGGTCTGCTTGCAATAGTCTAACAGGTCTTCCGGCGATAGGGGAGTTGTGGGTCGTCTCAGAGACATGGGCGTTTGGCGCATTTTGTATGCCTGTCAGGACACCGGTGCGAGCTCCATCGCTCGCCGGGGGATTTGCATACATTATGCCAAAAGGG
>JBLMXX010000231.1:0-6488 GCA_050257995.1 Acidobacteriota bacterium
ACAATGAGCATGGCTTTTGCGGCTGCAATTGTGAGAGCCACAGGCGTCTGCAACAGACCCAGGTTCAGGAAAGCCGCTTGATATGTCACGAAAGTGAAAAGCAGCAGGGCGCCGCAGACCAGCAAGTATGTTCGCTTCCGAGTAATTTTTTCCATAATGTTCCCTCGCCAAAGCCCCGCAGATGTTAGAACGAATGGGCTTGTTTTTTGTGATGCTGGAATAATGACGAAGGACGGAGATCGCACGCGTAGAGGCTCCGTCCTTCGGCGTTTGTCGATTCCAATGTCAAGTCGGACGAATCAGGTACAGCAGGGGGAAAAGAAATATCCACACAATGTCTACGAAATGCCAATAGAGTCCGGTTAACTCCACCGGAGTCCAGTAGGTTGGAGAGACATGCCCTCGCCAGGTAAGGATCAATATCATGCCGACCAAAGCGATGCCAATGGTCAGATGTATGGCATGCACGGCGGTCATGAAGAAATAGAGGAACATAAACAATTCCACACTATGCGCTTGAGACCCGGCAAACTCAAATGCAAATCCCGGCACCAGCCGTTCCACGTAATGATGATAATATTCTACGCCCTTGATCGCCATAAAGGCAGTCCCGAAAAGCATGGTCAGGAAGAGAAACAGCACCATCGCTTTCCGGCTGCCGGTCTGCACGCTTTGGACAGCGAGTGCCATCATCAAGCTGCTGAGGATAAGGACGACCGTATTGATCGCGCCGAGACTGGTATCCAACAGGCTGCTCCCCATGGCGAATGCATCCGGATAAGTATAACGAAATGCCGCGTAGGCAGTGAAGAGTGCACCAAAGAGCAAGAGTTCGGTCATGAGAAACACCCACATACCCAGGATGTAAGTCTCATGCTGGTGCTCGACGGTCTCGAATTGAGGAGCTAGAAAACCAGGACGGGTGACCAATAATCCTCCTAATGTCAGCCGATTCCCTTTTGCACCGGGGCATAGGTGTATGGCGGTTCGGTGACAACTGGAATCTCTTCAAAGTTTTCGGGCGGAGGCGGCGAATCAGTTTTCCACTCTAACCCCGTTGCACCCCAGGGATTCGGTCCTGCCGGTTCGCCACGCCAGAGCGATGGGATCAGATAAAGCAACGGGAGGAGATAGCCCACTGCCAGGATAGCGGCGCCCGCCGTCGAGAGCACATTCAATACCTGGAATTCCGGAGGATAAACGTGATAACGCCGGGGCATCCCAAGGTATCCGAGGATGAATTGTGGAAAGAAGGTCAGATTGAAACCCAGGAAGATGATGATGGCGGCGGCTTTGGCCCACTTTTCCGAGTATATCCGCCCCGTAATCTTGGGCCACCAGAAATGCAGCCCGCCAAAGTACGCCATGACCGTGCCGCCTACCATGATATAGTGAAAATGAGCGACGACGAAATAGGTGTCATGCACGTGTTCATCTAACCCTAGAGAGGCGAGCATTAGCCCCGTCAACCCTCCGATCATAAACAGCCCGATGAAGAAGAGTGCATACAACATCGGCGCCGAAAGGGAGATCGAGCCCTTGTAGAGAGTGGCGGTCCAATTGAATACCTTGATCGCAGAAGGGACAGCCACCATGTAACTCAAGATCGAAAAGATCAATGCCGATTGCGCCGATATTCCCGCGACAAACATGTGGTGTCCCCACACGAGAAAGCCCAACGCAGCAATCGCGATGCTCGCCAGCGCGACAAACTTGTAACCAAACACGGGCTTTCTCGAAAAAGTGGAAATAAGCTCACTGACCACGCCCATTCCGGGAAGCAGGATGATATAGACTTCGGGGTGACCAAAGAACCAGAACAGGTGCTGGAACAAGAGCGGATCGCCGCCAAGCTGGGGGTCGAAAATGCCGACGTGCAGGATGCGCTCGATCGCGACCAAGATCATCGTAATGGCGATCACGGGTGTCGCGAGCACAAAGATGATGCTGGTCGCGTACAACGACCAAATAAAGAGCGGCAAGCGCGACCACGTCATACCCGGAGCGCGCAGGCGATGAATCGTGACGATGAAATTCAACCCGGTCAGGATACTGGAAAAACCGACGATAAATACGGCCAACGTGGACGAAAGGACATGCGTCGTCGAAGACGTGCTGCTGTAAGGGGTGTAAAATGTCCACCCCGTGTCAACGCCGCCCATGAGAATGTTCCACAGCAAGAAGAGCGAACCCGCAAGGTAGACATACCAACTCAGCAGGTTCAGGCGTGGGAAAGCCACATCCCGCGCGCCAATCATGAGCGGAATCACGAAATTGCCGAGAACAGCAGGGATGGCGGGACCGAGAAAGAAAAAGATCATCACGACGCCGTGGATCGTGAACAATTTGTTATACGTCTGGGCGTCCACCAGGTCGCCTGTTGGCGTCAGCAGATTGACACGGATCAGCGTTGCCGCCGCGCCGCCAAGGACAAACATCAGACTGATGGAAACGAGATATAAAATGGCGATGCGTTTGTGGTCGGTCGTCAATAGCCAGGATCGAACGCCATAATGGATATTTAGATAATGCAGGCGCAGGGGAACCGGGATTGCCATGGTTGCCATTCAGATCGACTCCGTTTTTGGTTATGGGCCGGGGGTAACGACCGGCGGTACGTTTCCTGGTGTCTCGCCCGGAGGAGCACCTTGCGGCTGGGCACCGATATTCACGATATAGGCGATCAGAGCCATAATTTGCTGTTCGGTCAACTTGCCCCTGAAGGAGGGCATGACGGGCTGAAACCCTTCGACAATTTTGGCCGTCGGGTCGAGAATGGATTCGCGAACATAGTCCTCGTCTGCCTTAACGGCGCCACCGCCCTGCAAGCGAACGGTAGTCCCAAACACGCCCTCCAGAGAGGGTCCCGCTCCGCGTCCATTCGTTTGGTGGCATCCCGCGCAGCCCATTTGCTCGAATAACTTTCGGCCTGCATCAGCAGGCGATTGGGCGTCTATGCCTCCTCCACTTAACCATCCTTGATATTCTGCCGGCTCCATGACTAGAATAGTGCCCGTCATTTCCGCATGCTCAGTCCCGCAATACTGCGAACAAAAGAGATGATACCGGCCCGGCTTGGTCGCCTCGAACCACGCCGTCGTATACCGGTCTGGCAGAACATCCTGCTTGATGCGAAAATCAGGAATGAAAAAGCTATGGATAACATCTTGCGATGTCATGATGAGTTTGACCGGGCGACCGACAGGCACATGCAACTCATTGATTTCCTGCTGTCCTTCCGCATGCTCGAATTTCCACATCCACTGCCGGGCGACGACATAGATCTCCATCGAGTTTGGAGGCGGCTGGGCATTGCTGAGGTAAATGTTGGCGCCGAGGAAAAAAAAGACCATGAACGCTCCGAACGGGATGATCGTCCAGGCGAGCTCAAGCCGGTTTGAGCCCTCGATCTGGGGCGGGATCTCGTCTTCCGATCGGCGGCGGTACTTGATCACAAAAAATAGAATCGCGCCTCCGATCGACAACAACACCAGTAGGGAGAGGGCAAGAATAAAGAGAAAGACCGCATCCACCGGCCATGCAGTTGTCGAAGCCTGATCTGGGAACAATTTCAGACCGAACATGATGTCCTTTATTGCATATTGCGGAAAACACAATGGGTAAAATGTGTCACACTCTTCGCCTCAAATCACTCTTCCACAGCCAACCAATGAAAACGGCGATGAGCACCACCATCGCGATGCCAGCCCATTGCACAATCTCCAAGATGGCCGCGCTGTAACGACCGGTGGAAGGATCGTAATGGTAGCAAACAAGTAAGAGTTGGTCCACCACAGACCCGATCTTGTTTTGCGAAGCTTCCACGAGAGCCAACTGGATATCTCGCGCGGCATAGTCTGTTCCCAATATATAGCGTGAAATCCTACCTTGCGGGGTGAGCACCATCAAGCCGACGGGATGCGCAAATTCGTCTGTCCGGGGATCATAGGCATAGTGAAATCCAACGGTTTGCGCGAGGGCATCAATAGCAACCTTATCGCCGGTCAAAAAGTGCCAGCCGTCACCCCTTCCGGGGCGTCCGTAATCCCGTACATAGCCCCACTTTTTGTCCGCCGCGATCGCGGGCGTCTCGCGCGGATCAATGCTTACCGTAACAACGGCGTATTCGTCGCCCAGATTGAATTTCAAATCGGCCAACGCCTGGGTGAGCCGATCGAGCGCCAGAGAGCAGGAATTTGGACAGTGGAAATAGTTGAGCGTCAAAATGACCGGCTTGTCCCTCATGTAATCACCCAACTTGACGGTCTGCCCTAGATCATCGTGAAAGACCAGGTCAAGCGGAACCTGGGCATTCGGCTTTTGGTCAAAGCTCACATCCCTCTTTACGTCCACCACAGGTCCCTGCGCGTGAACCGGAGTCGCGAGCAGGAAATACCCTAGCAAAAGAGCAGCCAAGCCCACGCGATATTTGTTTCGCCGTTCTTCTGTATTCCTGTTAATGTGATTCATGGATATTCATTCTGCATACGCCCAGAGCTTGGGTATGAAGGAGATTGCGTTCCCTGATCCTGGAACTGACTTTCACCCGCCGGTCGTGAAGGCAGACCTTGCTGCGAAAGTAACTCGATCGCACGCTCTATCGGGATTCTGACGATCCCATTCTTTTGATCCACCCAGCCGTAACTGTGCAATATCTGCTCCTCGTTCGTCCGGAGGTCCTGCAATAGTTGTCCTGGGACTGTTTCCAGGCGCGGCTCGGGCGGCGGGGACGGTGCGGGCACGTTGCTCAATCCCAAGGGAGGATAGCGGAAGGTAATTCCACCCTGCCTGGAGGAGAGGACCAGGAGGGAGGTTGTCACGACAAGGATGACCACGCCCATAACGATCAGCCCGAAGCCAAATAGCAAGATCCCCCGAATACTGAGATCGCGCGTCTCGTATCCTTCTGCGAGACTATGCTTTAATTGCTCGGATTCCGATTTTTCGTCCTTGCCGCGAAAGAGCCCTAATAAGAATGGCAGGACAATAGCCCCTATAGCCATCAAAGTACTAGCGATTCGCCCCCGCGGCCCGTGCTTACGGTCGCTCATGTACCAATTCTCTCTCTGCCTTTTCTATCAGATGCCGGTCGTGCTGCGGCAAAAGCGGATACCGCTTGAGATGCCATGCGAATAAGGATATCCACAGCCCTCCAATGGCAACCGGTGCGACGAAATCCATCCAGGATACATTCAGTTGATCGGGGCTAAAAGCCGGCTTGATCAACCAGAAAACGTCAATCAACCGCGCCAGAACGAGCAAGGAGGCAACCGGTGCAAGTAACCTTGGATTGCGTTTAAGATCCCTGAATACAAGCAACAAGAACGGAATCAGAAACTCGAACAGCACGACCGCCAGCGCGATCCACTCCCATCCGCCTTGCAGACGATGAACGTACCAGGGAGTCTCTTGGGTGAGATTACCGGCATAAATTAGCAGAAATTGCGAAAAGCCCAGGTAGGCCCAGAGCATGACAAACGCAAGCAGTAGATTTCCGAGGTCGTTGAAAAGCCCCGAACCGGTAACGCGGGCAAGCGGCGCACGCATTTCCAACAATGCCACCACGACGATGACAAAGGCAAACGATCCCAGCACTCCACCCATCAGGACCATCGCGGCATACACGGTCGAGTACCAGTGAGGCTCTAGCGACATGACCCAATCGATAACGGCAAATGTCCCTGTCAGCCCAAAGACGACGAGACCCAGCGCGGCGAGGTATTGGAGACCGACTGTCAACGCGGGATCTGGATTCCGATCGCGTTCCAGCGACCGCCGCCGCAGAAAATACGCCAGCGCTATCCAGGCAGCAAAATAGACCACCGCCCGAATGAGGTAAAAGGGAGCATTCAAGAATCCCGACTGGTGCTGCAGTACCGCGTCATTCGCCACAGTCGCCGGATTAGTCCACGGGTACAGGTAGAACAACCCGATCCCTACCGGGATAAAGAGCACAAGCATCAACGGCGCCGTGCTCATGCCTGCCTCGAGAAAGCGGATGACGACAGCGCCCCACATGCCTCCAGACAACTGGTGCAACATTGCCAGCGCAAGACATCCCAGTGCCATTCCGATCCAAAAAACAAAAGCGAACAAGTACGCCTCGAAAAACGACGCCGGTCCAATCCACGCGCCTGCCAGGAGGATGACGAGCCCAAGGACGCCAATGACGAGAGCAATCAATTGAACCCGGTTCAACAAGGGAGTGGAGATTTCGTTAGTTGGCGACATGGACTAGGGCACTCCCAACTTGGAACGCTGGTCAGGAGGAACAGCGTCAATCGTTGCGTGCTCGCTCAACTGCAGCGCGCGGATATAGGCAATGATGGCCCACCGGTCCGTCACAGGGATCTGAGTGGCATAGCTAGGCATTGCGCCAAACCCGTTCGTTATCACGTCAAAGAAATGACCTACGGGGGCGACACGCAAGCGGTCGTCGTGGAGCGAAGGAGGCGCTTTGAACCCGCGCTGGACGACCAGCCCGTTCC
>JBLMXX010000232.1:0-6040 GCA_050257995.1 Acidobacteriota bacterium
GTGATGTCCTCTTTAGCGGCAAGGCCAAGTGTCAAGGGTGTCATGTCGAGCCCCTCTGGACCGAGCCGGGCTGGAATCTGCACAAACCGTCCGATATCGGTATTGATGCCTTTGAGGCCAACCGTGCGCCCGATGGGGTGTACAAGACGAGCAACCTGGCCGGCATCTTTGTGCGCGAAGAGGGGCTGTTCATGGACCCGGCGCACAAGGGTCGTTTTTACCACGATGGACGATTTGCCACGCTCAAGGACGTGGTCAATCACTATAACAAGTTCTTCAACCTGGGATTGACCCCGCAAGAGATAAGTGACCTGATCGAGTATCTCAAGTCGCTGTAAGTCCGCTGTCCCCCGGCGGAGTCGCTTTAGAGTGCAAAAAGGACGCTCGCAGTTCGGGCGTCCTTTCACTTCAGGAAGAATTCTGATGAAATCTTTGCACATCTGCCGTTATAACAGGTAAGAAAGGCCGCTCTGGGTGAACCAAGTCTTTGGCTCACTATGAGCACACATCCAACTCACAAGGAGCAATGATGAAACGGGATTTGACGGATAATATCGAGAAAACATTGATAGGATCGAGCAAGGTGACCGGGCTGGCGGGTGGGGTTCAGAGCCTGATGAACGCGATCTTTAACACGCCGCTGCACCCACTCAAGATCTTTCTCAACGGGACTTGGCTCGAGCATCCGCTTCATCCGCTCTTGACCGACGTGGCAGTCGGCGGCTGGACGGTAGCGGTCCTGCTGGATTTGATCGCGATCATCTTCGGCGTCCAAAACCTGGGGCTCGCCAGCGGGATCGCGATAGGGTTAGGCATCCTGGGCGCGCTCGGGGCGATTGCTACCGGATTCGCCGATTGGATGGATGTGGACCCGCCCGAGCTGGCGGTGGGCATCACGCACGCCATTATCAATCTCGCGGCGACCGTTCTGTTTGCGATTTCTCTCGTCGTCCTCTGGGCAAATAATTGGAAGATCGGTCCGGGTGATTTCATCTCCGCGGTCCTTGGCTATCTGACCGTCACCGCCGGCGCGTTTCTCGGCGGCTCGCTGGTGTTTCGCATGGGCGTGATGATCAACCGCAACGCCTATCAGGCCGGTCCCAAGAAGTTCGTCCCCGTCCTTCCGATGGCGGAACTGCCGGAGAACAAGCCCGTGCGCGTGGATGCGAAAGGACGGCCGATCTTGCTCGTGCGACGCGGCGAAGAAGTGCTCGCGATTGGCGCGGTATGCTCGCACTATGGCGCGCCCCTGGAAGAGGGAGAGTTAAAGAATGGGAGCATTGAATGTCCCTGGCACGGGTCCCGTTTCTGCCTCGGCGATGGCAGCGTCGATGCAGGACCTGCCACCGCGCCGGTACCCGCCTACGACGTGCGCATCAACAACAATCAGATTGAGGTGAAGAGAAAGTAGGCGGTGCGACCGAACTCTTGCACAGAACCGCTAGACCTACCATAACGTATTAATGAAAAGGAGGTTCGATATGAAGTGGTTTCTCAATATTTTAGGGGTTCTCGTCGGATTGCTTGGAATCTGGTGGATCTTGCAGGGGACAGGAATCGTACCGATCGGGTTTATGGCGAGGCAAATGCAATGGGCGCTGTTCGGTCTCATCGCCTTGATTGCCGGTTTCGGACTCCTCGTGTTTGCCAACCGGCGACCCAAGAGCGACCGCCGCAGCGACTCGAGCATCGCACACTAGAATCTGCCGGAAAAGGCAAAACGCGCACCTGTGAATCTTGCGATCACGGGTGCGCGTTTTATTCTACCCGGGAATCTAGTACCCCGGCATCTTTTCAGTCGAACCGCTCTTTAGGGATTTCTCCCCGTCTTTCAAGCGGTCCAATTCCTCTTCCAGTTCATCCAATTCCTGAAGCATCGACGGCGGCACTGAATGAGCGGGCCAGCGGCTTTTCAGATCCGCAATCTGCTTTTCGAGTCGCTTGAGCTTGTCGTCGCCGGCCGCGTGGTCGTGGGGATCGTCCAAGGAGACCCTCCTTTATATTTACTCATTTGCTCAAGGCAGCCGCAACACGTCCCAAGCGCGCTTTCGCTTCTTCTGCCACCGCTCCCAACTCGGGATAGGAAACAACTCCAAGCATCGCCACGGGATCTACCAGCGATATGTCGATCACTCCGTCTTCCACTTGCGAAACCGTCACGTTGCACGGGAGCAGCAATCCCACCTCCGGCGCGACGGTGAGGGCGCGATGGGCGAGCGGTGGGTTGCACGCACCCAGGATTTTGTAGGGCCGAAATTCGACGCCGAGTTTCTTTTTCAGCGTCTCCTTTACGTCAATCTCTGTCAACACGCCAAATCCCTCCGCTTTTAGCGCTTCGGTCACGCGTGCGATGGCCGTGTCGAAATCGGTGCGGACTCGAACCGTGGTCCCGATCGTATTTTGAGTCAAGGTCCCCATGAAACACCCCTTTCTATTCGTTTCTCCAAAGGTAAAGTTGTTTGAGGCGGAGGGCGCGCAATTTGCCCTCCCATACTTGGATGCAGTGTACCCGGAAAAGTTACATGCGCACGTTGCGCGTGTAACCTTTTGCGGTCGTGTGCATCCAAGAAGAAATATCACTTTTGATCGAGGAGTCTTGACATGGAAATCGTCGTCGATTTTCCCGGCGGTGCACGGGTGGATGCCCATTTCGGTCCCTTTACGATCCCGACCGATCAGCCCCCTCCCAGCGGTAACGGTTCAGCCCCAACCCCCTTTGCCACCTTTCTAGCTTCCATTGGCGCCTGTGCAGGGATTTATGTGCTCGGCTTTTGCCGCCAGCGTGGCATCCCTACGGACGGAATAAAAATCGTCCAGCGCATGCAAACGGACCCGGAAACGCACATGGTCTCTAACGTCTCGCTCGACATTCTACTACCGCCCGGTTTTCCGACCAAGTACAAGGAGGCGGTGATTCGCTCGGCGGACCAGTGCGCCGTCAAGAAACATTTGGCGCATCCGCCAGCTTTCGAGATCAACGCGGTTCAATCCTAGTCTTTGAACCTGAATTCCATTGAGGAGGATCCATATGTCCGAAGGCAAGACCCGCGAGGATCTGGAACGCGACCTCAAAGCGGCGGAGGACGACCTCGAAGAAGTTGAAGATATGCGGATGGCGATTCTGGGGCAGACGGGCGTCCACATTGGCGCCCGCGAGCTGCAAAAGCACTATGCCCGCTTCGACAGTGATCAAAAGCGGTTGACCGAGCGCATCGCGCAGATCAAAGCGCAGATGTCAGCACTCGAACCAGGTCAGTAGTCCCCTGATGTGCCTACGCGCTTACGCGTGGTCAAACCCTCCGCGACCCGTTGCGGTCCATCCAATCCAACCGTCGAGTAGTAAGCCCCCGAGGCGCAGGCACGGCAGAGTGTTACGCCGTCGCGCCTCATTTCGCGTTCGTTGATAATGTCCTCGCCGCATTCCGCGCAGATGACGCGCCCTCCGTGGCAGCTAATGATCTCCTTCAACGATACTGTCAGTATGACGTGGTGGGCTTGGAGCAGTTCCGCGGTTGGCATCACCTGGTACGCGGCCAGTTGTGCATGCCAGCGATCGGAGGCATTGGGCGCATAGTCGAGCGCACGACCCCGCGACTCGAGGGAGGGCGAGATTCGAATCGCGTTTTCCGTTTGCATATCCACAAACGTGGCAGCGCTCTTGCCGTAATCCACCAGCCGCATCGTCCGGTTTCCCCACCAGCAGCCCGTCACGACTGCGATGCCATCCGTCAGGCAGCCGTCCGTCTCGACGAAAGCGAACAGGCGTTTGTCCAGGGAAGGTAAAGCGAATCCGAAAAGTTCGCCTGCATAAAGACCGATCCGGACTCCCAGGACCTGACGGGGACACAAGTGGTCGTGATGGCGTTCGGCGGATGCTTTCAATAGGGCAGTTATATCAGGCATAGTCTTTTCAGGATTAAACGAGTTGCGCCAAGAGTTCCTGACCGTCGTTGGACTCTATGAACTCGCGAAAGCGTAGCTGCGCGCACGTGCACGTGTGGTGACGGTTGCGCGCGAGTTAAATTTGCCGCTGCACGGTCAATCCTTCCATGCCGACGGTTTTAATTCTGCCCGATTGCAGCGCGTGCCGGACCGCCAGCTGTGAAACAAACGCCACCCCGTGTCCCGCCGCCACGGCGGTCTCTACTGCTTCCGGACTTGCCAGTTCCATCGCGACGTGAAAACTACGGCTGTCCACGCCGCTTACCGCGAGCGATGCCTCGACCAATTGGCGCGTCGCTGCCCCCTCCTCGCGGAAAATCCATTGCGCGTCCTCCAGTTGTGCGAGTGAGATCTTGGGACGGTCTGCCCAGGAATGCGCCTGATCTGGAAGGTCTCCTTTTTCTCGCGCGTCTTCTCGGCGTGTCTACGATGGGTTTTGTTCCGCAGTGCTATCCGGCCCGCGAGCACGTGGGCAAAGTGAAGGAAAAGCAACTGCCGCGGCCCTGCTCGCTTTCTGCTTGAATTGTCCCTCCCATTGCCTCCACCCACGCTTTGGCGATCGCCAACCCAAGCCCTGTCCCTCCCCCTGTACGCGCGCGCGATTTGTCGCCTCGATAAAAGCGATCGAACACGTGCGGCAGATCCTCTGCCGCGATCCCCTCTCCGTTATCGGCGACACTAACGCGTACGTCGTATTGGGAGAGCGCGCCTGTTGAAATCGTAATGGTTCCGCCGCCTGGCGTATGCCGCAGGGCGTTCGCCAACAAGTTGCGCAGTACCTGAGCGACCCGGTCCGGGTCTGCGCGCACACAGTGTGATTGATCCGCCGATATATCGGCGACCAGGCGAATGTTCTTCGCATCGGCGATCGCCGAAAAATGTGCAAACGCGGCGCGGCAGATATTTCCGAGGTCTGCCTCTTGCAGACTCAACGGCAACTGCCCTGCATCGGCGAGTGCGAGTTCGCGCAGATCGTCCACCAGGCGGTTGAGCAGGCGCACCTCATCGTACAGCGTGGCGATCTCGCCGAGTTCCAGAGGATACACGCCGTCGAGGATTGCCCGCAGGTTCCCCTGCAGCACTGTGAGCGGAGTACGCAATTCGTGAGCGACGTCGGCCATAAGATTGCGTCGCAGAATCTCGGCACGTTGGATCGCCTCCGCCATGTCGTTGAACTCCTGGGCGACTTCTGCGATCTCGTCGGCACCTTTCACCGGCACACGGTGGTCCCAATCGCGCGCGGCAAAGGCGCGCGCCGCGGACGCGAGATTCGACAGCGGCGCCGCGAGCGTGCGGCTGATCACGAATCCCATCAAAATGCCAAGCCCTCCGGCGGCGAGTGCCGCGATGATGAGGGTCTGGCGCAACTCCTCCAGGAAATTCTGCTCGGCTTGCTGCATTTGCCCGCGCCCCGGTCCGCCCGTCACCACTAGAAAACCAACGGTGTGTTGGCTGGCATTCGCAATAGGAATGCCGCCGGATTGTTCCCCTGGAGTGATCGAGGTTCCCACGCGGGTGTTACGCTCGTCATAAACGATCAGCCCGCTTGCGTCTGCCAGCAGGAACCCGGGGCGACCCCGCATCGCTCCCATGCCGCGACCGGTCCCCGATGCGGAGGTCTGACCGGCGAAAACGTCGCTTACGCCTTCCCAGGTCCCATTGCGCCGGTAAAAAGCCGCGAGATCGTCCACTAAACCGTCCTGGGCGGTGACGTCCTGCTGCGCCAGGAACTGGCGAAACTCGCGCCCCGCACTCCAATCCGTGAGAAGCGCGACCGTGGCGACGCCGACAAGGGTGACCGCGACGAACGCGAACGTCAGGCGAACCCACAAACGGTTCACTTGTGCACCTCGGTCTCACGAAACCGATAACCCACCCCGAAGACAGTCTCGATATAGTCGGAGCCGATCTTTTTCCTCAAATTCTTGATGTGACTGTCCAACGTGCGCTCCATCCCCTCGTACTCATACCCGAGGGCTTTTTCGACCAGCTCACCGCGCGTAAACGCATGGTCCGGATTCTCCATCAACACGCGCAAGATCTCGAATTCCGTGGGTGTCGTCTCGACAATCGCATCGTCGACTCGCACGGTGTGCCG
>JBLMXX010000233.1:0-7039 GCA_050257995.1 Acidobacteriota bacterium
ATTTTTGTGTTTGTCGTCGTCCCGTTGCTGTTGGTCGCGGCGGCAATTGAGGCCCACATAACACCTCAGATCGTCCTCTGGTTTTATGGGAGATGATATGGCTCAGCTGACCCTGTTGGGAACGGGTGCGGCCCTGAGTGATGTCGGTCGGGAGAACACCTATCTGGTCGTGCAGGGGGAGAAGAGTTCCATCCTCGTTGACTGTGCGGGCAGTCCGACTCAGCGACTGTTGAAGGCTCAAGTCCCGCTGGAGAGCATCGATCACCTGATTCTGACGCACCACCATCCTGACCACATCTATGGACTCTCGGTATTGCTGCTTGACCTCTGGCTGGCCGGGCGCAAAAAGGCTCTGCACATTCATGGGCTGACCGAGACTTTGCGCGCGGCCCGCGGGATGATGCACGCGTTCGAATGGGAAAGATGGAACGATCATGGTTTCTTTCCGGTCGAGTTCCATACCGTGCCAGACAAGGGGATCGTCCTTATCATCGTCTCTCCAGAGTTTTCTGTGTCAGCAACCCCGACGAAGCACCTACTCCCGACCATCGCGACCCGATTTGTGTCTACGGCTTCTGGCAAATCGGTCGTCTATACGAGCGATACGACTGTCTGCGAGGCCGTGGTTGCATTGGCGTGCGACGCCGACATCCTTCTGCACGAGTCCACAACTATCGAGATGGCAATAGTGGGCCATTCCAGTGCAAGGCAAGCGGGCGAGCAAGCTGCACGCGCGTCGGTTAAAGAACTGGTGCTGGTACACCTTCCCCCAGACGGCGACGTTGACGCGCTGCGGTCTGCTGCATCCTCGGCGTTTTGTGGCAAGGTGGTGGTCGGCAAGGATTTTATGACGATCAAATTCTGACCGATTAGAGAATTTCAATGAACACTCCCCGGGATTCCTACTCTGCCGCGGAACGTAGATTTCTCGCACCGGCGCGGCGACTGCTCCTGGCTCTTTACGCGCCGCTCGTCGCCTTACTCGCTCGCCTTCCAATCTCGCCCAATTTGGTCTCCTTTTCTCAGATCATCGTCGCCGGAGTTGTCGTTTACCTCATCCCGGTACACCCGCACTTGGCGTTTGGGCTGTTCGTAGTGGCTGTGGTTCTCGACGGCATAGATGGCGCGCTGGCGAGGGCAACCCATCGCGTGACTCGCTTTGGCGGTCTGTTCGACCAGTATTGTGACCACATTCGAGAGATCATCATTGTCTCGGGGTTTGCTCTCTACGGTGTACTCAATCCGTTCTTGGCGGGCTTGTACGGGTTGACCTATCCGGCTTTTAACCTCACACTCTATCTCTGTAACATCTACGGTGCACCCTTGCCGGTTGCGATCAAGTCCTATCTTATCGTCTATCCGGCAATCTTTGGATATCTTTGGTTTGGACTGGATCTTATCACCACCGCCGCCTTCCTTTCCATCACTTTCATGGGAGTGGTGATTGCATTTGGCTTGTGGCGATTACAGCAGGTGATGGATCGTCTGAGCATCCAAGTAGAATAGCATATACCGAGAAACCCACTTGGCAACTCTGCGTCTTTTTGCTATAATTGCGCTGTGAAAAAGACCACGCTGGCCACCTTCGGCCTAGCAATGATGCTGACGTTTGGTCTACGCGGGTACACCTTGTCGCCGCTTTCGGATCTCACAGCGACGCCGGCTATCTCCCCCGCCGGTATTGTGACACAGACGCCCGCTTCTTCAACCCTGACGAATACTCTCCCGACGAAATCGGTAACCCCGTCGGTAATCTCAACGCGCCCGACGACGGTCTTGCCAACGCCGAGCCTCTTGCCCTCCCCAAGCCTCACTCTCACGTTTACGCCGGAACCTTCGGCGCCGACTGCCACACCCGTGCCGACGTCGGGCTCGCTAAATGTGGCAGCGTCTCCGAAATATGTCCTTGCGCTCAATCCCCAGGCGCTGGCAATCGACTCTCTGCGGGCGCGGACCTATGGTGGAGGGCAGATCAAGATCACCAGGTCAGTATCTAGCGATGCAATATTCACTCGGGTACTCTTTGAATACCCGTCCGATGGATTGCGCATCACGGGCATGATGAACATCCCGAATGGGGTGGGTCCGTTCCCCGTCGTCATCCTTGACCATGGCTATTTCAGACCCTCTGAATACAAAGCGGGAGATGGGACGATTCGGGCAGCGGATGCCTTCGCGCGGCATGGTTATTTAACGCTGTCTCCAGATTACCGATGCTATGGCGGGTCGCAGTGCGGCTCGAATCCACTGGATGTGGGATACGCAGTGGACGTCCTGAATTTGATTGCCGAGCTTTCCTCACTGCCATACGCAGATACTACTCACGTTGGTATCTGGGGGCACAGCATGGGGGGGGGCGTCACTATTCGCGTTCTGGCGGTTTCGGATCAGATCAAAGCCGGTGCTCTCTATGGCGCAGTCAGCGGGGATGACGAGGTGCATTATTGCTGGCTAAGTGGTTGCCGCGTGTCTGCCAACCCTACACGCGAGATAAGAGTGGGGGGCACTTTTGAAATCGACCCCGATTTCATGCAGGGCATCCCCACGGCTGCTCCGGCGGCATCGGACCCGTTAGCTCGATTGCGGGAAATTTTCGCTCGCTCTTCACCAACGCGTTATCTCAAGTATGTCAATGCGCCCGTTATCATTCACCACGGCGAGGCGGACGATATGGTGCCGATCCAATGGTCAGTGGACCTCACGAATGCTTTAAATTTCCAGGGCAAACCCGCGACCTTATATACGTATCCGGGGGAAGGACACGTATTTGCGGGCTGGAACTGGCAGCTTTTCATGGCCCGCACGATAACCTTTTTCGATAATTATTTGAATCCGCGCGGAGGACCTTTCACTGTGGAACAGCGGGTTTTGCGGCAAGAGCGCGGCATCTCGGACCTGAGTTATTGATGGAGGACTTATGGCGGAGGAACGGGTAGCCATTGTTACGGGGAGTGGCAAAGGCATTGGCAAGGGCATCGTCCGGCGGCTGGCGGCGGATGGAATAACCGTGGTGGTTAACTATGTGAAAGACCAGACATCCGCGCAGGAAACGTTGTCGCAGCTCCAGGAATTGGCTCCGCGCTCGATCGCGGTGCAGGCGGATGTCGCCACACCAGATGGCGCCCAGCGCCTGATAGAAGAAACCGTCAAGACGCTCGGACGTGTCGACGTGCTGGTCAATAATGCCGGACCCTTTCTGGTCAAGTCACTTTTCGACACCGAGGTGGAAGAGTGGCAGAAGATCATTGACGGCAATCTATCCAGCGCTTTTTATTGCACCAAGTTTGCCCTGCCCACCCTGCGCGCGCAAAAAAGGGGAAATATCGTCAACATCGGTTCCCTAAATGTGGAAACAACCCGCGGCGCGCCGACGACGGCTGCTTATAATGCCGCCAAGACCGGATTGGTGGTGCTGACCAAGTCGGCGGCGCGAAGCGAAGCGCGGTACGGGATCCGTTGTAACTTGGTCAATCCAGGATTTGTCGAAACCTACGCAACCAGTGAAGCGGATCGCCGCGAATTGCCCAGTCTCGTCCCGCTGGGTTCGTTGGGAAGTGTGGAAGATATTGCCGAAGCGGTCGCATTTCTGATTTCGGATAAGGCGCGTTATATCACCGGCTCAGTCCTGAATGTGCATGGGGGATTGTGGGTGTAAGTCAAGGTACGAATTTATTTGTGTATATCTTGTTCACATCCACATCGGCTTTGATGAAGCCCGCATCCTTCATGAACATTGCCGATGCCGCCCAGTCCGATGGGTCGACATAGCCGGTGCGCGGACTTTTCCATAGTGCCGCGGAAGCATCGAGCACGGCTTTGGTTGTGTTTAAATTGGGTCCGCCCGCTTCCGGCAGGTTCTGAAGCGAAATCGCAAGTGCGTCATTTTGATCGCTCACAGTGTCCTGGACTCCATGGATAAATGCGCGCACCATCTTTTGAACTAACTGTGGATTGTCCGCTATTGTCTTCTCATTCGTTACCAGCCCCAACCCCACCAGCCGGCTATAGTCCCAGACCTGAATCACGTTGATGTCCTTGCCGGATATTTTGAGCTGAACCGGTTCGTTATTGGCGTATCCGGCAGCCGCGTCCACCACGCCTTGGGTCACTGCCGCCACTTGGGCAAATCCAATATCCTGAACTTGGATATCCGCTTCCTTCAGCCCTGCTCCATACAGCAGAGCCCGCCAGCCGGTATAGGTCGCTCCCCAGAAAGCCGGCAGTCCCACTTTTTTACCCACGAGATCCCTGGGCGTCTTGATATTCTTTTCCTTGAGCGAAAAAATGGTTATCGGGAAAGCGTTGTACCAGTTGGCGACGTAGACCAGCGGGATATCCTGCGAGCGCGCCTGGATGACCTGATCGCCGCCGAGAAGCGCAAAATCCGCCTGGTTGCTGCCGACTAGCTTGACGCCGTCGATCTCAAAACCCCAACTGTATTTGATCTTGATGCCCTCTTGCGCGAAATATCCCTTTTTATCCGCGACATAGAAAGGCGCGAACTGAACGTTCGGGATGTACCCCATTACCACGTTCACCTCGGTCAGGTTGGAGGCGGGCGCGGTTGGCGCCATGGTCGGCGAGGGAGTCGTGTTGCCGGTCGCGGGCTGGGCTACCGTAGCACACGCGGCAGTCGTAAGGAGATTGACGATTGCGAAAACCAAAACGATCAATCGAAAGTTCACTCTCATAGTCCTGTCCTCCGCCATCGAATGATAACGCGTTCCAGAAGAGCGACGATCAGATATAGACAGAGTGCCATAATCGATAGCGTCGCGACTGTGGCGAACAGCAGGGGAGTGTCGAGCGAGCCGCGCGCAAAATTCATTAGGAAACCCAAGCCGCGGTCCGCCCACAGCAGTTCCACGACGACAACGCCGATAACGGACAACGTAGTGCCAACGCGCAACCCCCCGAAAAATATCGGCAGTACCGCCGGCACTTCGAGCTTCGAAAACACCTGCCAGGTATTTGCCGAATAGGAGCGCATCAGCTCGCGGTATTCGCGGCTCACCCCGCGCACGCCCACGATTGTATTGACAAGCATAGGAAAGAATGAAATCAGTGCGGCAATCAGAGCGTTTTGAACTGGCCCTGTGTTGATCCAGATGACGATCAGCGGGCCTAGCGCAACAATCGGGACGGCCTGAGAAGCCACAAGATAGGGCGAAACGATCTTCTCAAGCAGAGGCGATTTTGCCAGCACATACCCAACCGAGGTTGCAAAGGCGAACGCGAGAGCAAATCCCAGTCCGATTTCGAACAGCGTAATGCTCAAATGGCGGGGCAGTATCCCACTGCTCCAATTATCTGCCCAACTGGCGGCGACCTGGGCGGGGGTTGGCAGAATAAAGGTGGGATAGCGGTTGACCGTCACGATGGTTTGCCAGGACAGTAAGAAGAGTGCGAGGGCGAACGGAATCGTAATGTATTGAATATGAGAACGCATCCAGCGGAGCATGGGCATATCAGGTTCCCAGGTGGGCGCAAATCGCGTCAGGATCTCGTGATTCATTTTCTTCCTTTCCGCTTTCCGTCCACATCGCGCGGCGCCGTGAGCCGGAGTGCCGTGCGGACCTCGCGCATCAGTTCGGCATAGCGTGGGCTCTCGCGCATGTCTGCCGTTCGCGGACGGGGCAGGTCAATCTCCACTACGCGCTCGACGTGCCCTGGGCGAGGGGTCAGGACGGCTACACGGTCTGAGAGCATGACCGCTTCGCTCAGGCTGTGGGTCACGAAGAGGATAGTTACCCGGGTGCGTTCCCAAATCTCAAGTAGTTCACGACCGAGCCGCTCGCGCGTCATTTCGTCCAATGCTCCAAAGGGCTCGTCCATCAACAAAATAGAAGGGTGATATGCCAACGCACGCGCGATAGCGACCTGTTGCTGCATGCCCGAGGACAACTCGTGAGGGTATCTCGTCTCAAAGTCGCGCAGGTGGATGAGGTCGAGCAATTCGGCGGAGCGGCGTTCACGCTCCGTACGGTCTACACCCAGGATCTCGAGCGGAAGTTCAATGTTGTTTCCGATGCTGCGCCACTCCATAAGAGTGGGTGACTGGAAGACGATGGCAGTATCACGCTCGCGGCGCGATTGGCTCGGCGTGCGCCCGTTGATAAGGATGCGCCCCCGGCTGGGAGTGAGGAGGTCGCCGACGAGGCGGAGTAGAGTGGATTTGCCGCAACCGGATGGCCCGATGATGGACAGGAATTCACTGGCGCGCACGTTGAGCGACACTTCACGCAATGCCAGGACGGTGTCGCGCGGCGGGCCGTAATGCTTGCTGACGGACTCTATGTGGATGAGAGTCTGGTTGTCCATATAAAAACAAAATCCCCAAGAGAATTTCTTGGGGGCAGGGATGGACGCATTCACGCCCGCGCAAGTTATCGCCGTTAAACAAAATCCCGATGGAGAAGACGAGAAACCTTCTCAACATCGGGGCATAACGCCGAAACGCTTGCTGGAGCGTTTACGCGCCCAGAAACGTCGTGCGGACCTTCTTTCTTCCGGACTATACCGTCGGCTCCGGCTTACACCGGATCCTGCTCTGTCCATGTGGACTCGGCTCGCGGGCTTGGCTTGCGCCTTACCGCCGATCGGGAATTGCCCCATGCTTGCGCAAGGGCTCACCCTGCCCCGAAGGATCTATATTCAATTGATCCAAGTATACAGCGAAAGGAACGTCGTGTCAAATCCCTCTCGATGAGGGATAACAGAGACTCGCCTGCTTGGGTAATAAATCTGCAAAGGCGAGTCTGTTGGTTGGGCTTATTTCGCCACACAACTCACAGACCTATGTCCGTCATCCATAGCTCGAGGGAACAGAGAACAGACAATACTCAGGAAATAGGCCGTGGGTTATAAAGCGCGCCCGGCGAGACTCGAACTCGCAACCAGCAGATTCGAAGTCTGTTACTCTATCCACTTGAGCTACGGGCGCAAAGGGTGGATGATGGGTCTCGAACCCACAACCACTTGATCCACAATCAAGTGCTCTGCCATTGAGCTACATCCACCATGTATTCCAGCCGATAGG
>JBLMXX010000234.1:0-6120 GCA_050257995.1 Acidobacteriota bacterium
TCGCGCCAATAGCGTAATGGATGTCAATGCCCAAGACGAGCGTCAGGACGGGCACGATGATCGCCCCGCCGCCCAATCCAAGCAGTGCTCCAAATGCGCCCGCACCGACAGCGACAAAAAAGGTTTCGACGAGAAAGAATATCGCCGCCACCCGAACTCCGTTCCATCATCATGGATAGGGACGGGCGACCGGCTATCCCTATCCATTAGACTTTTTATTGTGGTTGCGTTAGGAGCATCATCGCGTTCGTCAGATCATCGATTGTAACGCCGGGCGATTGAATTCCCACACTCATGTACACATCTCCCAGACGTGTCTTGATGGCGTTCGCCTCCAGAGCCGTTCCGCGTAACGCCAGTTCCAGGGCGCCTGGAGCAAACTTGGGCAGCATCGTAAAGTCCCCCGAAAGCGTCACATCGTCAATTCGCCCTTCGCGCACGCGTGCGGTCACGCGGAGGAGCCCACCGGGTGCCTTGAGCGCCGTTTCGCAGACACGCACATCCTCATGGATTTTTACCCCACTCTGGCGCAGGCCGCCCTTTTGATAAAGCCACTCGTCGGTCACAAACTGCCGATCCAGCTCTTCGGCGAGAGCGATCTCTCTCGCAGTGGGCTCACCGGGGATGATCCGGCGCCCGAGCGCCGCCGAGCATTTTTCGAGATAGATTCCCACAACGGTCTCACGGTCAGGCGTTTTGCCCAGCTCGCGCGTCATCGTCGTCATATATTCATTAAGGGACTGGAAAATCTTGTCGCGCATCTTTTCCGACGAGACTTTGAGAACCTTGGACATTAACTCGAAGTTGAAATCAAACATGAGAGAGCCGACCACAACTTCGGAGCTGCCCATCTGTGCGGCACCCGTTCCGCCGATCTTCTTCCCGTTCACATGAATGTCGTTGATGGGGCGATAAGTGGCTGCCACCCCGATCGCCTGGTAAGTTTCGACCAGCGGTCTCACATACAAGGCAAAACGTTCCCCAATCTCGGCGGGCAGCCGGTTGCGGTGGAACACCCACTGTGTGAATACCTGATTGCGATCGAGATACACCGCGCCCCCGCCGACCTCCCGCCGGAAGATCGGCAAGCCGTGAGCGCGGCAAAACTCCACGTCCACTTCCTTTTCGAGTTCCTGGTGAAATCCGATGCAGGCGTACGGTTCTGTCGGCCCGACGAGGATGATCGTTTCAGGTGACCGGTCGTCGAGGGCATAGGCGACGGCATGGTAGATCGTCTGCGAGCGTACGGGTGGAACAAGGTGCAAATCGAGCAAGCGGATGTCATCCATCAACGCGCTCCCTGGGGAGATTTAGTCCATACACCGCATACAGTTGATTTTTAGTTCTTCAATCTTTTTCTGATACTCGAGAAATGCAATCGCGGCGTCCACGAGAAAGTCGCGTTCCGCGTCCAAATTGCTAGGGCGCAGCTTGACCAGCCACCCCGCATCGTAGGGCTCGCGGTTCACCATCAGAATGTCACGACGGAAAGTGGCTTCGTTCGTCTCGACTACTTCACCCGACAGCGGCGCGGGAAACGCGCCCACCCATTTCGCGGACTCTATGGTCGCGAGCGCCTTGCCGCGCTCTACTTTCTTGCCCACGGCTTTAAAGCGAATGGCAACAAACTTGCCGCACCGCGTCTGTGCCGGATCGGTCATGCCGCACACGGCCAGTCCGCTTGCCGCGTCCATCCGCACCCACACATCCTGGGGCACGTCGAATAATAAGTCCTCTGGAAAGACACATCCTCGATAGACCTGCATGGTTCGACCTAAAGCGTAAAACGTGAAACGCAAAACGTAAATCGTAAAATATGAACCTACGCATTACGTTTCACGCATTACGTTTCACGTTTCACGAACTACGTGCATTTGATTCCTTCGGCATCCAAGAACTTTTGATACGCCGCAACGCCCTCTACGCCGGTCACCAGCGCCGCTTTGTCCGTTTCCCAGTTCGCCGGCTTGATGCGGGCAACCCAACCCTTTCCATACGGGTCGTCGTTAATCATGGAGGGCGTTTTGCTGGCGGCATCGTTGGTCGCGACGATTTCACCGCCTACGGGCAACGGCACCGGTCCTACCCATTTGCCGCTTTCGACCGTGGCAAGGCTTTTGCCTTTCTCCAGGGGTTTGGTCGTCTTTTTAATGGTGCAGGAAATAAAGCGCTTGGCGAGATTCTGCGCGACATCCGTAATGCCCACGGTCACCGTTCCGTCGGCTTCGGGTCGCGCCCACACGTGTTTCTCTGGCCAGTAGTACAGGTCTTCCGGAAGGTTACAGCCGTTAATGGTGCTCATGGTGTTTGGGCTCCTTCATTCTTTTGTCGTTTGAATTTGACCACTCGCGTTTTCCGCGTGCTCGCCTTGCATATGGTACAACAACATATCAAACGCGACCAGTTTTATCTCGCGGTCAAACTCTTGAAGGAAGCTGGGATCGACGTTGCGCGGCTTGACCTGATGCTCGTAAGGCGCTCTGCACACAGGACACGTGATCCCGTAGAAACGCCTGCCGCTTGCCTCATCTACACGGATGATCACCAGCGCTCCGTGCTTTTCCGCCAGGTGCCGATGTACGGCACCGCGTGAATCTCGGAAATCACAGTAAGGACAGTTCATTTGACGAACACATTTAAAGGTTAGATGCTGGACGATGCGCTTTCGGCGGCGGATTGTCTTTCGTCAGGCCCGCCCGCGCGCGCTCGGCGATCCGCGCCTGAAGGGATTCTATCCACGCGATCATGCCTTCCGCCGCGCGCGTCCCTTGGACAGAATCCATATCCAACGCCTGCGCCACAAAACCGACCTGCGCCAAGTCTTTGATCCGCTCGGTGAGATCGACGCGCGTCAGATTCGTCGCCTGCATCAATTGTGCGATGCTCACGCCGGCCGGGTCCTGCAGCACTTGCAGAATCCGATAGTTGAGTGGATCGGACCCGAGGCGAACCGCCCGTAACACCCAATCCCGTGCGGTAGCTTGGATCTGCGCCTCATCCTGTTGGAAACCTTCCACCCAGCCGGCGAAATCTGTCGCCGTTTCCAGGCGGTCCAGGCGGTCGATTGCGATCAGCACATTTCGCAAGCGCGCCCACAATCCTTCTACGAGGTGAGAGAAGGCACCTTCGACGTGTACCTCCGACGATTCAGGCATAGTTATGCTGTCACTGGATCGACAATCGGAGCGGCCACTTTTGCCTTTTGACTTGAATCTTTTAACTTGTCCAAGGGCATCGCTTCGACCACGAGTTCGACAATATCTTTGACGATGATCTTGCCTTCGTTGCCTGATGTCTTGATGGCATCGCTATACATCGCCACGTCTTTCGGGCAGGCGACGATAAAGAGCGGCGTGTCCTTGCGATCCGGATTGACCAGCACCTTAAGGGCCTCGCGGATGCGGTTTTCCGCGGGCTTTTCCCCTGGCGCGCCTTCGCCCTTCCAAATCTGCCCACCCCCCGCGCCGCAGCAGAACGAGTTCTCGCGACTGCGTGGCATCTCGATCAGCTCGACGCCCGTTTTCTTGATGACTTCCCGCGGCGAGTTGAACACGCGATTATAGCGTCCCAAATAGCAGGGGTCGTGATAGGTCCCGCGATATTTCAACGGCCGGGTCAGTTTGATCTTGCCTTCCTCTATCAAATTGGCGAGCGCCTGCGAGTAGTGTGCGACCTTATAGTTCTGCCCGAGTTTGGCGTATTCGAATCGCAGAGCATTCATCGTGTGCGGATCAGTCGTGATGATACCCTCGCGGAATTTCGCTTTGCCGATCGCTTCGATGTTATGCTCGGCGAGCATCTCGAATAGGCCTTCTTCGCCCGTCCGGCGCACATCGTTGCCCGAATTCCATTCCGTTTCGTACAGAATACCGTAGTCCAGCCCGGCCTCGCGCAAGACTCGTGCGACCGTGCGCGTCAAATCCTGACCGCGTGGATCGAACGAGGCGTAATCGCCGACGAACCAGAGATAGTCCACCTCTTCTTTGCGCGCGTCTTTGACCTTGAAATCGAGCCCCTGCGTCCACTTGGCGCGCATCCGGGCGGATTGACCGAATGAGTTCCCCTGTTTAGCAAAACTCTCCAGCGACTTTTGGAGATTCGCGTCGAGTTTTTCTCCCGCGTCGATCAACCCGCGACGGATATCGATAATATCCACCATCGGCGTGTTGCCCACCGGGCACACTTCAACGCAGGCGCCGCACGTCGTGCACGCCCAGACCGCTTCCTTTGAGATCACGGTATCCAGCAACAGGGGCGATTCCTTGCCGGCGGCAAAATTGGCAAGGTGCTGATTGAGGTAGTAGCGCTTGTTGATTTCGAGGGCGGCAGGAGAGAGCGGCGTGCCCGCCGCGTACGCGGGACACGCGTCCTGACACCGATTGCACATGATGCACGCATACGAGTCCATGACCTGGTGCCAGGACAAATCGTCCAGCTTTTTGGCGGCGACACCGTTGGGGTCTTCCGTCGTCGCGACCGGGCGCTCTCGATAGAAGAACCAATTCAGCGGCGCGAAAAAGATGTGGACATGTTTCGAATAGGCGAAATACGGGAAGAAGGCAAGGATCAAGCCGAGCGCGGTCCACCAGGTCAGGTGAATGCCGAAATTCAAGACAGACGGTGGCAAAAACGAAAGCGGAATCGACAGAAGGCTCGCGGTGGGTTCCATCCAATCCCCACGCCCACTGGCCGCGAGCTGCAGCCCTTGTCCAAGCCAGCGCGAACCGACATGCAGCAAGATAAACCCGCCGACGATCAACGAATCGCGGCGGATCGCACCTGATTTGACTTGCGGATTGAGCAAAACGTTATCGCGAAAGTTGAACGCGGGATCTTTGCGGACGAAACGGCGGATGAGAAAAAACACCACCCCCGCCAGGACCGCCACGCTCAACAGGTCGGCGGCAACGTTGAAGAGATTGACAATGGGTGACAGAAAACTAGCCAGATCCGGATGGAGGGTTTCGTATTGCGAGAAATAGCCCGCGAGCGCGTCAGAGATGTTGACGAGGAGATAAAAAGAAAAGCCCGCAAAGACCATAAAGTGAAAGATGCCGACGAGCGGGCGATCAAAGTACACGGGGAGATTGGTCCCGATGACCAAGAGTTGGGCGAGCAAGCGCTCGCGAAGCGTACTCCTAATGTACGCCCAATCCGGACGCCCGCGGCCCCGCCCGATCGCGCGCACGATGCGATAGGCGCGCAACATCGTCCAGGACATCATCAGAATGGCAAAGAGAATGAATCCGACTTTTTCCGGAGGAGTAAGCATGATGACACCGTTCGTAGGGACGAGGTGACCTCGCCCCTATGGTCTACCCACCTTTAATCTTTTCAGTCAACGCAGGCACCACGTCGAACAGGTCCGCGGCAATCCCAAAATGCGCAACGTCAAAAATGGGTGCTTTCGGGTCCGAATTGATGGCAATGATCAGCGACGCATCCCGCATGCCTTCCAGGTGTTCCGGCGCGCCGCTGATGCCAACAGCGAAATACAATCTGGGTTTTACCGTCGAGCCCGACTTGCCGACCTGGCGGGCTTTGGGCAGCCAGCCATTATCCACGATGGGACGCGAGGCTGAGACTGCGCCGCCCAGCGCGTTTGCCAGCTCTTCGACCAGTTCGAGATTATCGGCGGATTGAATCCCGCGCCCGACACTGACCAGGACCTCTTGTTTGGTGATGTCAACATCTGCCGCTTCCGGCTCGATCAGTTGCTTAAAGTGCACGCCCGCGCCGCCGTTGATGGCCAGCGGAGGTTTCACCTCTTCGACGGGCGCACCCTTATCCGATCTGCCGACGTCTGCAGGGAATGAGCCGGCCAGGACTGAAACGATCAATTGATCCCCGTTCGCTTCCGCATCCGCCAACAGTTTGCCGCCGTAAATCTGGGCTGTTGCTACCAACTTGTTGTCTTCGACGCGCAGGTTATTGCAGTAAGCGATCAACGGGATGTCCAGCAACGCCGAAATCCCTGCTGCAAGGTCCATTCCCATCGATGTATTACCGATCATCACAAGGCGCGGGGCACGCTCGCGGACCAGTTCGCCGAGGGCGTGCTTGTACGCCGTGGGATTGAAATCCGCCAGCCGTGGGTCCATCACGCACAGGACCGCGTCC
>JBLMXX010000235.1:0-5380 GCA_050257995.1 Acidobacteriota bacterium
CTAAAATTGCGGCGGCTCCGGACCGGCAGCCGGTCACGGAAACGCTGCTGTGGGTTCCGGGAGTGGACGTTCCCGACCATTTTACACTCTCACTGCCGCGCGATCTGGCGCCCGGCGAATATTCCGTGCAGGTACTCTTGTACCAGCCTGAACTAGGCATGGACGCGCTACTGCTTGACGATAAAGACAACCCGCAAGAGATAACCCTGCTTGACAAGTTCATCGTAAAATGATAAAGACCTTCGAGTTCTTCCGGCCCAAGCCGCGTGTCCCCGAAGGTCTTTTGTGCTGTTCCCTTAGTCCGACACTCTGAAAATCAATTCTGTCCCACTTGAGATTTCAGATATGCCTCGATAAAGGCATCCAGGTCCCCATCCAACACCGAATCGGTCCGCGAGGTTTCGTACTCAGTGCGGTGATCTTTGACCATCTGGTATGGATGCAAGACGTACGAACGGATCTGGTTTCCCCAGCCCGCCTCGACGTGCTGCCCCTTGAGTCTCGCCTTCTCCTGCTCCCTTTTTTCGATCTCCAATTCGACGAGCCGAGACCGCAGGACCTTGAATGCATTTTCCTTATTCTGCAATTGCGAGCGTTCGTTCTGACAGGTTACGATAATGCCAGTCGGAATGTGAGTGAGGCGGACGGCGGTCGACACTTTCTGGACGTTCTGCCCTCCATGCCCGGAGGCGTGGTAAATGTCAATTTTGACATCTTCGGGCTTGATCTCGACGTCGACCAGCTCGTCAATTTCCGGCATGACTTCGACGAGGGCGAAAGAGGTATGCCGCCGGTGGTTAGCGTCGAAAGGCGAAATGCGCACCAGCCGGTGAACTCCCCGCTCTGCTTTGAGCCGGCCGTAGGCATACGTGCCGACGATGCGGATTGTCGTCGACTTGATACCCGCCTCATCCCCCGGCATTTCCTCCAGGATTTCGGTCTGATAGCCCTTGGCATCCGCGTAACGCAGGAACATCCGCATGAGCATCTGCGCCCAGTCCTGCGATTCTGTGCCTCCGGCGCCCGAATGGATGGAGAGGATGGCGTTGTTATGATCGTATTCGCCCGCAAAGAGAAGGTTGAATTCCAGCGCGGCTAGTTTCTGCTCGATCTGCGGCTCGTCACGCGCCACTTCATCTGCTATTTCAGTGTGGTTCTCCTCGATCGCGAGGTCGAGCAATCCCGCGGCATCCCGCGCGCGATGTTCCAAATCTCGCCAGGTACCGGTTTCCTCCTTTAGCGCGGTCAGTTCACGCATTGCCTTTTGGGCAGCGACATTGTCATTCCAGAAATCCGGCTGGCCCGATGCGTGTTCCAGGTCTGCCGCGCGTTTTTCTTTACCGGCAATGTCAAAGACGCTCCAGGAGTGTGCTGATGCGGGTATTCAATTCGGCAAGTTTCGACTTTAGGTCTTCCATTGTCTTTCACTCCGGTTATTCGAAAAATCCGTCTACAAATTCCTGCGCGTCGAAGGCAGCCAAATCGTCAATACCTTCGCCGGTGCCGATGAATTTGATCGGTACTTGTAATTCCTTCGCAATGGCAAAAACGATGCCACCCTTGGCGGTTCCGTCCAGCTTGGTCAGAATCAAGCCCGTGAGGGGGGTTGCCTCTTTAAAGGCGCGAGCCTGTTGCAATCCATTCTGTCCGGTGACGGCGTCGAGCACGAGCAAGGTCTGGTGCGGCGCCGTGGGATCACTCTTTTTCAGCACGCGCGCGATCTTTTCCAATTCCTTCATCAGGTTATACTTGGTCTGGAGGCGCCCGGCAGTATCGACGATCAAATAGTCGAGGTGCCGGGCATTCGCCTTTTGCCAGGCATCGAACGCGACAGCGCCGGGGTCTGCGCCGGGCTGGTGGGCGACCACGTCCACGCCGACGCGCTGACCCCAGATACTCAGTTGGTCGATGGCGGCGGCGCGAAATGTATCGGCGGCGGCGAGGAGTACCTTTTTATTTTGAGATTTGTAAAATTGCGTGAGTTTTCCGATGCTCGTCGTCTTGCCCGAGCCGTTCACGCCGACGATCAGGACGACTTCGGGACCGGTCCCGACGTTCCGAGTGGGCGGGGTCTGTTCCGCCCCGACCAAAATAGAGACCAGTTCTTCGCGCAGCATTTGCTCAACACGTGTGGTTTCGCGCACGTGTTCCTTTTCAGCGCGTTCCCGCAGTCTGTCGACGAGTTCCATGGTCGTTTCGACGCCGACATCGGCCGCGATCAGCGTCTCTTCCAGGCCTACCCAGAAATCTTCGTTCAGCTCATTTTTCGCCACCAGGGAGGTCAGCTTTGATAAAAAGGACTGCCGCGTTTTGGTGAGCGATTCCTTGACTTGCTGAGGACGACGTAAAAAGTTGAACAATGCTTTCTCCATCCTGCGTGATGAATGCCCCCGTCTTTCAGAATCGACCAGGGGCTCCGGGTTGGCAGGCAGGCGATATTATACACGATGCACTTGAAAAAACAAAGGCGGGAGTTCATCCCGCCCTACGGTCCGCTCTCAGATTTACCGGTCATGGATCATTGTACTTCCAGCGCCCCCCACTCGCCGACCAGTTGGTTTAGCGTGTCCTCCACCACGGCGTAACTCGTCGTGAAATTGGGAAAGTCGAGTTGGACCGTCCCTTGAGGGTTCGGGACGAAAAACGTAAAGCGGTCTCGCCCCGGCACGCTTCTCAGCAGATTGAGCAATTCGCGCAGCCGGCGCACCTCCTCATCGTAATCCCCGGCGCGCTCCAGGTATATCCGCAAGTGCTTCGGCTGTTCGCGGCGCGCCGTGCCCGCATAGGCGATGGCGTCGCCGGTTCCCGTGTTGGGCAGCGCCACATATTCCGGGTGACTCTGGGCGGCAATCCCATTCACTGCCATTTGCACCGCGCGGCTTGCAGTCTGCTGGTCGCCGACCGCAAGCGGACTGGTCGATTCGACGTTCGGAGGGTTCGAAGCTGGAGGCTGGTTCGAGAACTCATCCGGCGGTTCTTCCGGCATGGGTGGCAGATCCGTGAACTCATCCTCGACTTGGACTGCGAGAGTCGTTTCGGCAATGGCCGCTTCGGTCTCGTCCGGGATGGCAATCTGCACAGTGTTCGGTTCAGCCGCAGCTTGCACCGGGGCAGGACTCGTTTCCGCGGTCTCAAGCCGGTATTCCTCTGCCATTTCGCAGAGGACCTGGAGCTTGCCCTCGCGCAATTCCACTTTGCCTTTGACCAAAACCAGGGCTTCGACCCGCCACAGTTCACGACTGCGCCCGTACGTTTTGGGAAACACCGTGATATCGACGCTGCCCGATGGGTCCTCGACCTGCACAAACGCCATCGGATCGCCTTTCTTCGTCGTAATCACACGCGCGGAGGTGACGACGCCTGCCAGTGCGACCACTTGTCCGGCAAGCGAATCGTCCAATTGATTCGCGAAATGGGAAACCTTCTTGTTCGTCTGCCGGGTCAGTCGCTGTAAAGGATTATCGGAGAAATACGCGCCGGTCAGGTCTTTCTCATCCGCCAGTTTTTCGCGATTCGGGACATCGGGCTCATCCGGCAGGGTGCCGAACGTGTCGGCGCTCAACCCGGGCGCTGCCCCCAGACTCCCGAACATGGAAAGCTGGCCGCGATCGCTCGCTTGATGCGCCGATTGGCTCGCCGACATCATCCGGTCCAATACTTTTAACAACTGGGAGCGGCGACCGAACCGGTCCATCGCGCCGACTTTGATCAGGGATTCGAGCACGCGCCGGTTGATCAAGCGCAAATCCACCCGGCGGCAAAAATCGTCCAGCGATCTAAAAGCCCCCCCTTTTTTGCGTGCCGCCACAATCACATCCACGGGGCCCATGCCGACATTCTTGATCGCGCTCAGGGCAAAGTGAATGGCCTTGCCGGAGGAGGCAATGGTAAAGACACCCTCGCTCGCATTCACATCCGGCGGAAGGACCTCCATCCCCATGCGCCGCACTTCGCTCACCAACTGCCCAACTTTTTCGACATTCCCCGTTTCAGTTGTGAGCAGAGCCGTCATGTATTCGATGGGGTAATATGCCTTGAGGTAGGCCGTCTGGCAGGTGAGAACGGCATAGTCCGCCGCGTGCGCCTTGTTAAATCCATAGCGCGCAAAGAACTCGACGTCGTCGAAAATCTGGCCCGCGATCTCACGCGTGATCACTCCGTGCTTGCCCGCGCGTTCGATAAACTTGTCGCGCTCTTTCAGCAGTTTCTCTTTATCTTTTTTGCCGACCGCTTTGCGGAGCACATCCCCTTCGGATGCCGTGTAGCCTGCCAGCTTGACGGCGATCTCGATGATCTGCTCCTGGTACACCATGATCCCGAAGGTGTCCGAGAGGAGGGGTTCCAGACTGGGATGGCGGTAGGTGACCTTTTCGACTCCGTGCAGGCGGTTGATATAGTTCGGGATGTATTCCATCGGACCGGGGCGATACAGGCTGATGGTCGCCACGATGTGGTCAAAGCGCTGAGGTCGCATTTGCATCAGCACTTTGCGCATCCCCGCCCCTTCCACCTGGAACACTCCGGTGACGTCCCCTCGCGCCAGCAGATCAAATGCCTTCGGGTCTTCCGTGGGAATATTGCCGAGGTCGAATCTGACGCCGTGACGCTGGTAGATCAAATCGCACGCGCGGCGCATGATCGAAAGCGTGGCCAGTCCGAGATAGTCCATTTTCAACAGACCGACGCGTTCGAGGAAATTCATCTCAAACTGGACGATGGGGAACCCGGTCGTTTCGTCGCCTTTGGTCGGGCGATGGAGCGGGGCATATTCGACCAGCGGTTTGTCGGCGACGACCACGCCCGCAGCGTGTGTGCCGGCGTGCCGGGCAACACCTTCCAGGAGCCGAGCGGTGTCGATCAGCTTGCGGAGATATTCGTTATTCTCGTAGACGGCTTTGAGTTCCGCAACCTTTTCCAGCGAGTCGTCGAGCTTGACGTTAGGACCGCCCGGGATCAGCTTGGCAACCTGGTCCACTTCGCCCAGCGGGTAATCGAGCGCGCGCCCCACGTCACGGATAGCCGCCTTGGCGCCAAGTGTTCCGAACGTGACGATCTGCGCGACATTGGACCGCCCGTACTTTTTGACGGTATATTCGATCAATTCCTGGCGGCGATCATCCGGAAAGTCGAGATCGATATCGGGCATCGAAATGCGCCCGGGGTTGAGGAAACGCTCGAAAATCAGGCGGTGCTGGAGGGGGTCGAGACTGGTGATGCCGGTGCAGTATGCCGCCATCGATCCCTGGGCTGAACCGCGGACATTGTACCAGATGTCCATCTCGCGCGCGGCCCGCGTCAGGTCCCACACGATGAGGAAATAGGTGTCAAACCCCATTTTGTGGATGACGCCGAGTTCGTATTCGAGCCGCTCGCGCGCGGC
>JBLMXX010000236.1:0-5168 GCA_050257995.1 Acidobacteriota bacterium
CCCACGCGATTTCCGGGCGGTCCGGGAAAATCTCGCGGGCGAGGAGAAACGTCACCAGGACCGTCAATGCCCCCAGCAGGATCGAATAGAACCGGAGGAGGTGGACGGCAAGTGCAGTGCCATGAAACGGAAATTGTTCGTCCGCCGTATGCAGAAAGGCATTCCGGTTGTCATTGGTCACTGCCCGCGGCTCGCCGATGCGGGCATATGGATTGGGAGCAGGCATTGACTCGAGTTCGCGTTCCGGCATCCAGGCGATAAAGAGCGAACCGATGGCGTAATAAAGCGGCGGCTGCAGTCCTTCGTGGCGATAAGGCGCTCTGCCTTCGGTGTCTACGACCGGCAAGGCGTGGTTAACCGCCAGCTGGCGGACATAGGCGTAATGCCAGACTTCATCGGGGGTTTCCAAAATCGGGGTGACAAGGCTGTAAAAGCTAGAGAGGAGAACGAAGATACTGACGACCAAGAGCAAAAGTATCCGCGTACTCTTGGGTGACTTTGAAGGAATGGGATTGGCGGCAGAGCCATTTATAGCGCGCCGGTTGGACATGGATGGGATACTCATCTAATGATGCGCTAGAGCCAAAGGCATTCTAGGCGATATTGGGCGCAAAGCAAATTTGACAACAAGGAGCCGAGAGTGCCTGAACCTCACTTTTCCACCGGCGCCGCAATTTGCACGGGAGCATCAAAATCAAAATATGACTGGATCATGAAATGCGCCGGGGCGACCATAGCCAATTCATAGAGCCGGAAATCCTCGCTCCCGATCCAGTACGCATAATGGACATTGGCTAAAGCGCCACCCGTCGCCAGGACGACCTGCAGTGCCTTTCCATCCCTCGTCTCTGCACGCCCAACTCTCACCGTTCCTGCTTGCCGGGCGTTCGCGAAATTTGGAAATGCCAGCGGCTCGATGCGCGTTTGTGCCTGCCACACTCCTTGCTGCAAATAGTACTGGATGGGTCCAATGGCAATCGATTCCCCTTCTCCTACGATCTGCAAATGCATCCGGTCCGGCGCCTGGTACTCGTACTGTGATGTGACCTCCCCATGTGCCCCATCATTCAATGCTTGCACGGAGCGCAGGCTCGTCAGATGATTCATGGCTGCATCTGACTTTTCAAGCCAATCCATGGCCTGGGGGTCTCCGGCGGCATTTATTCCGGAGGGCGCGGGAACGGAGTAGGGGAATTCGGCGGTGACGTCTTCGACTCCTTTGCGGCGTACGATCGCGCGGACGCGCCACATCCCCGGCAGAGGCGTCCAGTCACCTGCTCCAGTGTAATGACCTCCGGTGCCCGGCTCCAGATTAACGCGCGTCGCGCCAACGTCCTGATCAAGCAGGGTGAATTCAAGCATCACCCGCAAGAGGTCCGGCGCGGGGTGTTTGTTCGCGCCCGTCACCAGCGCATCATAGGTCTTTATCCGTCCTGAAGGGGAGATGGCGAGCGAAAGATTGAGGTCCGGCGCGGGATGCGCAATAAGAAGGAGTGAGGACGGCTCTTTGGATGGGGAAGGGGAAATGGCCTGTCCCGATATCCCGCTGCGCGCAGGAGGGACCAGGGTGAGGAAACCTGCCAGTCCGATGACGAAGATGCCGACAGCCGCTTCGCTGAAGATGATGCGTCGAAAATTCTCGAATGTGCGCGCGGCCTGCTCCGGTGTGCTTGAGAGTCCGATGCGCCTCCGCAACCACAGTAGCTGAACGGCGCCCATGACCAGCAGGACGGCGAACAGCACTATCTTGGCATCGAGCGTCTGACCGTACAGCGTGCTGAATAGGGCGTCCCAGCCGGGGATTTCAAGCCGCGCGGTGTAGATGCCCGTGGAGATGATGACGAGGACGCTGGCAAGTGCCACGCTGGAGAAACGGGATGCCAAAGAAGCCAGCCAGGAGCGGCGCGCTTCGACCGGGAAAGCGCGCCAGGCGGGCGTAATGATCCAGACGAACGCGACTAGTCCGCCGATCCAGGCCGAGACGGCTGCCAGGTGTAGCCAGTCTGCGAGGACGGCAAGCGAAACGTCACCTTGCCCGGCACTATGACTGCTCAGTGCGAGAGTCAAGAGCACACCGAAGGCGAGCAGGTAGGTCACAATCATGCGGGTAGCTTTGTCGCGGGCTACGACGACGAGCACAAAGAGAGAGATGGGCGCGATGTGAATGATGTGAGCGGCGATCCCGGAATCCAGCAGGATTGTCCACCATCGCCCGATTTGACCGAGGAGGCTCGGATTTCCCAGGATGCCTGTATAGAGGATGACCAGGGCGCCTAATTCTCCCGCCGCGAGCAGCGCGGTCACGCGGGTCCGGACCCCCATGACCAGCACGCCGATCACGGTCAACGCCACCCAGCGCACCATCCACAGGGTGCCGATGCGGGTGTCGAAGAGCACCGCCGCTATTTGTTCCGGAGTAATCGTCTCCGTCGCCAACCGCGCCTGCAGAACGAGGCGAGCCATCTCGGCGATGAGTGCCATGCCGAGGACAACGGCGAGGAGTTGTTTCCAGCGCGCATCCGCGGGGGATGCCACAAAATCAGGTGAACGCATCCAAACAAAATCGCGGAAAAAAAGCGCACCCACGAGCGTGAGGATGGAGAGCAGGTGGATCCATCGCACGAGCACCGAGGCGGGATCGCTCTCGCCAAAGCCTGAGTGTTCCCCCGCACCTGTCGGGACAGCGGTACTTGAGGTCTTGCCGACGCCGAAAGCGAAAACTCCGCGCGTGATATGACCATCCGTCGCGGACAGCACTCGCCACACGACCGTATATGTCCCGTCGGGCAGTGGCTTTAGCGAAATGTGGATTTGCCCAGAGTCGCCGGGGGCGGTGGCGAGATCATTCTGGTCCAAGCGAGTCTGGCCGGCATCCAATACCTGAACTGCGCTGAAATTCGGGTCGACGGCTTCGTCAAACCATAAAGTCACCTGCTTGGGCGCGGTGGCGACAACAGAGTTGGGAGCAGGGTCGGCGCGGAGGAGGTAGGCGTGCGCGGAGGCAAGGCGCGTCGTCGCGACGAGCGCGACCAATGCGACAGGAAGCAACCAAACAAGTCTTCGAGTGAAACGAGGCTTCATTCCAAGAAAATTCGACAGGTCGTACAGGTAGTAACGAAATGCCAGAGGGGGGAGCACGGTCCGAGCCGCCTCCCCCCTCTCCTTTCTTATCTTGCTGCCATCGCCTTATTTGACCAGTTCGGCGTGGGCGAGGGTCGCGGCCGACTGCCGTTCCACCTCCCGCATTTGCTCTTGCACAAATGGAAAGAGGAACCAAATGCTCGTCAGTCCAAACAGCACGCCAGTAATCCAACGCATGTCGGAGTTGAACGAACCGAGCGCATCCCCCACGTAAAACCATTGCGGAAGAACGTTGCCCGTCAGAACCTGGAGCCACGCATTCGTGTCCCGGAATCCTGCTCCGGTGGTCCCGGCCAGCACGTCATTCAGCATGTGGCTGAGCCCGTCCAGACCGACCGGCAAAATCCCGACGATCAGCCAGATGGGCACCGGGAGTGATTTCAACCTCGTACGCAGGAACGCGAACAGCACTCCGCCAAGCCAGAGACTGCCGTAGAAGGAGATCATGCGGTCGCTCCACGCCATCTTGTACCCCATGGCAGGATTGCCGACAAAGCCGCGCAACCCCTCAAACCCGTCATAGGGCCAAACGGCTTTGACTTGCGCGAACGAGTACATCGGCTGCGGTCCGAAAAAGAATAACGAGCGTTCCGGCAGTTGATGACAAAAGAAACTATAGAAGAAATATATCCCGTGCGCCGGGCCTGTTGCGCCCACTTGCATCAGCACCGGTGCGAGGAAAGGCGTGAGGACCCATGCCCCGTAGAACGTGATGAACAGGGCAAGCCAATGGCGGCTGACCCACAGGGCGAACCGGTCCACGGCGATGACGAACGTGCGCATGGGCCCGGTCACAGTCGTTTGCTGCATCTGCTGAATCTCCTTTACATATTCTAATGCAACGGGTGGCGACTGTCAACGTGAGGGCTTGATAGGTGGCAGAGTCTTTTGATGGTCATGCCATGGATTACGGGTTTTTGCGGAACAGGTACACGAGCAAGCCGATCACAATCAGGGCTTGCACCACACCTGCTGCGATCACGAGAGAAGAACCGGAGGAGGTCGCGGCCGTTGGCACTGCCGGCGTGGGAGCCACGGCAGGAGTGGCAGCGGATGTAGGCGGGGCGATGCTGGGCGCGACGGCGGGTGTGGCGGCTGCCGCGGTGGTTGCCGCCGGAGTTCCACCCGCGCCGGTGGGCTCCGCGGGAGGCGCATACGTCGGGACCGTCACTTGCCCCACGCCAAAGTACCACGTTCCATCGCTCACACCGTTGTCATCCGTCGTGACTGTGTGCCAGGTGACCTGATAAACTCCCGAGGGCAGGGACTTTGCCGTTGCAAACATTTGCTTGTGGTCGGGATCGTTGAGATCGACTTTGCCATCTTTGTTATCCACCTGCGCGCCGTTCGCGTCCTTTATGGTGAGGGTGCTCTGCTTGGAATCGATCTCTTCGGTGAACCAACACCGTACTTCTGATGGAGCGGTGGAGACGGCGGTGCCCGGAGCCGGGGTACAATGGTCTAATTGCGCGTGGGCAAGCGCCGAATGAGCCAATGCGATAAAGGCGGTGAGCGTAATGAAGAGTACGGCGAGCATGCGTTTCATCGTTCTGCCTCCAGGATGTTTTTGCTTTGAGAAATGTTAAAACCCCGGCGCATCTTCCAGGCGTGGCGCGCGGTGAGGAACAGATAAACCAGGAGCGCGAGGTTCAGACCGATATTGAAAAAAACGACTGCATCGGATGCCAGCGTGTGCGTATGCGGCGGCGTAACTCCCAACCCTGCCATATTCATCAAGACGCTGAGCAATCCATGACCGGAGAGATAAGGGGCATAGTCCACTCCCAGCGATTTTACCAAAGTCGGCAAGACTTGGGAGCCTTGAAAGTTGCCAAACAGATGCCGGACGTGGTTTAGCCCCGCGCCATAAAACGCCTGAAACGCGTACAATCCGAGTATGACAAACCCGGACACCCGGCCGCGTCGCGCCAGCACCAGACCGAGTGGGGGAACGATCAAGTATATGAGCGCCGCGTACAGCAAGAACTCGCCGGTGCCGACGCCGTACCAATCCGGTTCGCGCGTGA
>JBLMXX010000237.1:0-6076 GCA_050257995.1 Acidobacteriota bacterium
CGGCAAATTCGTTCGAAGAGGCGCTTGAAAAAACGGTGCAGTGGTACGTCGCAAACGAGTGGTGGTGGCGCAAGCTGAAAAGCGGCGAGTACCGGGAATATTACAACAAGCAGTATTCGGCGCGCGAGGCAAAGTGAACGGTAGGTAGTGGAGGGTGATCTGCCCTCAATTTAAAACCGGTGTCGAGGACAAGACACCGGTTTTTCTATGCACGCTCCACTGCCCACGCTTCACTTCACAATGGCGATGACTTCGATTTCCACGCGCGCGCCGCCCGGCAATCGCGCGACTTGCACGGTCGATCGCGCCGGTGGATTGGACGGGAAAAACTCGGCGTAGATTGCATTCATCGCTTTGAACTCGTCCATATCGGTAAGGAATACCGTGGTCTTGACCGCGTTTTGTATCGACGTCCCGGCCTGTTCCAACACTGCCGATAGGTTCTGCAGCACGCGGCGTGTCTCAGCCTCAATTCCGCCTTCGACCAGGCGTCCGGTGGCCGGGTCGAAGCCTGCTTGTCCCGCGCAAAAGACATAGTCTCCAGCCCGGATGGCCTGGGAATACGGCCCCAGTGCTTTGGGCGCTTTGTCACTATGCACAACCTTCCGGTCCATTCATTCCTCCATCTACCCCACCTTGACGACCCACGCCATGCCGGTATCGCCGGCGGCACAGCCCGTGAACAAGCCATAGCCGCCGCCCACCGTCGCCAATTCTTCGATCAGCTCAATGACGAGGCGCATCCCCGTGGGTCCCTGCGGGTGCCCGAAAATGAGCGAGGAGCCAAAATGGTTCATGGCTTCCGGCTGAATTCCCATCTGCTCGCAGAAATAAATATCGTTGACGGCGAATGGGTTATGACTCTTGATCGCACGCAGATCGCCCACTTTGATGCCGGCGCTCTCGAGCGCGTTCTTTGCGGCGGGCACGACGGCCTGAGCCATATAGCCTTTTTTCGCGCGAGCAGAACCGACGGCGACTAACTGCACCTTGATTTTCGAGTCCCGGCTCAATTCACTTGCCTTTTCGCGAGTCGTGACGACGACGGCGGCATTGCCATCGGCAGGATACGTCTGTCCGCCGAACGTCACAGTCCCGCCTTCGAGGACCGGCTTGAGCTTTGCCAGTCCTTCCTTGGTGGTTGGGAACACACCTTCGTCGTCCTTGACGGTGGCAAGCACCTTGCGTCCCGACGTGTCCTTGACTTCGATTGGCGTGACCATGTAGCGTTTGTGGAAAGCGCCGTCATCCTTGAGCGCATCCTGGTACTGGGTATAGCGCAGGAGCATCATCTCATCCTGCTGCTCTTTGGTAATGTCTGCCTCGCGCGCGACATTCTCGGCGGTTTGGAGCATGGCATTCTTGGCGTAGGGGTCATAGTTAAAGTTATCCCATACCCATTCCTCCGTCTCGCCCTTACCGCCGGTGCCCAACGGATTCGGATAGTAGACGTGCGGCCCATTGCTGCAGCGGTCCAGAGTCATGGCGAGGATGGCGCGGTTCGCGCCGGTCTCGACTTCAAAGGCGGAGGAAGCGAGGACGCGCGCACCTGTGGCGCAGGCCTGGGAAAGGGTCGGCCCCGTGATTCCCGCAGCGCCGATAAGCGCGGCGAGCCAGGGAGCGCCATAAAACGAGGATTTCTGCGGCACGGTCATGCCCAGGAAGAGCGCGTCGAACGTTTCGGGCGAGAGGTTGCGCTCTTTGAGCGCGCGCGTGGCGACCTGCCCCGCAAAGGCGATGGGATGCCAGTTGGAAAAATTCCCCTGCCAACGCGCGAACGGGGAGGACCAGTAGATGCCGTACGGGATAAAGACATTTTCAAATTTCATTTTATCTATACTCCCAACGTATCGCCGCCGTCTACGAAAATGCACTGTCCCGTGATATAGCTGGATTCATCACTCACGAGAAACGCATGCACGTTCGCGATCTCCTCCGGCTCTGCCATCCGCCCGAGCGGCACTTTGGCGATCAACCGCTTGACCAGGTCTTCGGGGATGGTCGCCGTCATCGGCGTCTTGGTCGCGCCCGGCGCGACGCAGTTCACGTTAATGGCATAACGCGCGAATTCCATCGCGAGCGTGCGGGTCAAACCGACGATGCCGGCCTTGGAGGCAGCATAGTTTGCCTGTCCCATATTGCCCCGCATGCCAAAGGAAGCGGTAAAACTCATCTTGCCATACTTTTGCTCCATCATCGGGAGGACGGCGGCCTGAGCGCACAGCCAGGTGCCCTTGAGATTCACGTTGAGCACTGCGTCCCACTGCTCGTCCGACATCTTTTTGATCGCGCCCTCTTTGTTCTTACGCACGGTAAATGCATCGCGTGTGATTCCCGCGTTCGCCACGAGACTGTCCAACCGTCCAAACTGTTTCACAACCGTTTCCACCATGCCTTCGACCTGCGCCCGGTTCGCCACGTTCGCACTCACCGCCAGCGCGACCCCTCCGGCGGAACTGACTTCGGCGGATACCTTGTTTGCCGCTTCCAGTTGGCTCTCGACATCCGCGATGGCGACCTTGGCGCCCTCTCTGGCAAGCTTGAGGACGGTTGCCCGCCCGATGCCGCTTGCACCGCCGGTGACAATGGCGACTTTGCCTTCTAACCTCATGGTTACCCTCTCTTCATCATCAAGGTCCACTGACCTTCGATGACCGATTTGCCGTGCTGGTTCAATACGAATGTGTCAAAAATAACCACCCCGCGGTCCGGCTTGGAAGTCTCTTTCTTTTCGGCGACTTTGAGCTCCAGGTGGATGGTATCGCCGAACTTTACCGCGCCTGTGTATTTCACCGTTTGCATCATCAATGCCACCGTCGTGCCCTCGAAAACTCCTAATTGGTTTGCCTGACCTGTGGCAATGGCCAGACCGAGAACGCCGTGGGCGATGCGCCCTTCGAACATAGTGGTCTTGCCGAACTCCTGGTCTGTGTGCAGCGGATTGTAATCGCCCGAGACGCCGGCGAAATTCACCGTATCCGCTTCGGTGACGGTGCGCGCCTGGCACACGAATACGTCTCCGACGTTGAACTGGTCGAACGTGAGTCCACGCGGTTTGTAGCCCATGCTTTTTCTCCAAGAATCGATTTGCGGGTTGGTCGTGTCGACGGCTTGCCTTTGGCTTATGCTTGTTTCTGCTGCAATGCAACTTGCTGGGCGAGCTCGAAAATGCTGGTGGGATTCGACTCGACCGCGAAGCCTTCATAACAATCTTCGCAGCCGCGGGGCACGTCCATGAGGTCCGGGGCGGTCAGCCAGTCCCTCGGTGCCTCGTCGAGCAAAATACACGGCCGGTTTGCGATGATGACAGCGATGCCGCCTTTTTCAGATCGGGTGAATTCAGCGGCCTGATTCAGAGCATCGCGGAAAGTGTCTTGATGGCATCGCTCAATTTCGAGGACAAAGTTCACGCCGCAGGTGTTGACGAGGGCAGGCAATCGGCGCCGCGCGCGATCACCGGTGGTTGCGTTATCAAGGATCACCAGAATGAAACGCGCCCCCGCGTTGACGGCGTGCGCCAAATGAGCGACCCCGGACTGGACAAAAGTCGAATCGCCCATCGTTGCGACGACCGGTAGGGTTTTATTTTGTGTGTTTGCTGGCATAGGTTTTCGCTGTCAAGAAATTCAGTTCGGTTGGGTCTTGATTTTGTTCAGATTGCGACGATAGAATTATAAAAGACTAACGGAACAGCGTCTACTACCCGCTGGGGTAGTCTTTTCGGGAGAATTCACCTGCAGGGCAACGAATTCGTGCATAAGAAATGACCCGCGTATGAGCGGGTCTACAAAAACCGTGTCTAGTTCCAGATAAAAATGCGTGTAATGCTCGGGGGACTGGCAGGGGCGTTGTTCGATGCGAAAGGATCGATGCCTTCGGACCGCACAACGGTGACATTCCATTTGACGGTCCGCGTATCCTGCGCGAGATCACTCCACCAATCGGCGATGACCGTCCACCGCACTTCCTTTGACCACCGGATCTGTTCGACAGGCTTGCCGTCTCGTCCCGTATAGGAAATCGAAATCCGATACCACTCGTTCTCGCCCAGACCGGCACTGGAAATGGGTTGCCATTCGAGAACAATATTCGCTGCCGCGCCGGTATAGACGGTGGTGTTGGCGGGACCGAGGAGTTGGGGCGCAGGGTATATCCTGGGTACAGGTGTGGCCGTCGCTCGTGCGGCAGTCGGAGTTCGCGCGCCTCTCCGGGTCGGTGTGGGGGAGAATCGTGGAGTCGCCGTCGGCGCCAGCGTCGGGATCAAGGTCGCCGTAGGAGCAGGCGAGGTGGCGACGACATAAATGACTTGAATGACCTGGGTCGGCGCTTGCGTTGGCTCTGCCAGTCCCAGGACGCGTCCAATCAGGTTCGTGCTGGCCGCGCGGAACAGGATCCACCCGGCACAGGCCAAGAGAAGAATTCCGAGCAGGAACACGGTCACACGTGCAACGTTCTTGGAGGGGAGTCGAAAGGGAAAACGGCTGGCGTATGGATCGCCGCCGCAGTGAGGACATTCAGGTATGTCAGCCGGAATACGACGACCACACTGATGGCAGCGGATACGACGCCGGTGCGGCAGGAACTCGAGACCGCAAGAAGGACAGGCAAGCGCACCACCCGTGATGCGCTTGCCACAGCGCGGACAACGTGGGGAATCGTCACTCAATCCGATGCTCTCGTCGAACCAGAGTCTCTATGGAGTCGGGAGAATCGAATGCCCGGAAAGCAGACGCTGTACGTCGAAGAACGTGATCAGGATCATAAAACTGATGAGCACCGCGATCCCTACCAGGTGGACCAGCCCTTCCTTTTGCGGGTCGATCTTTTTGCCGCCGCGCAGCCATTCGAGGACGACGAAAACCAGTCGCCCACCGTCGAGCGCGGGGAAGGGGAGCAGATTCACAAAGGCGAGATTCAGACTCAACAGACCGAGGAACTCGATCAGCGCGATGGGACCGCCTGCCTGCGCAACTTCGCCCGTTGCCTGGTAAATCCCGACAAAGCCGACGAAGGCATTCTGCGGCACGGCGCCGCGTGCAATCTGACCAAAGAGAGAAGGAATGGAAGCCAGAATACGCCACATCTCAAGCGCGCCCTGACGCGGCGCGTCGAGAATCGACGTCTGCAGGCTCAGGCCCAGGGCGGCGTTGTCCGGGTTGACCGTGTCGGGAATCTTGACGTTGATCGGATCGAGGATACTGTCGCCCCGCTGGATGGTCCACTGCACCGTCCAACCCAAATGAGACTGGGTGTACTGGACGAGTTCGTCCTGGTCCTTGAGCGTGCGCCCCTTCGGGTCCACGATGAACACAAGTACATCGCCCGCACGAATGCCAGACTGGTCGGCAACGGAGCCGGGGCGAACGGATGTCACGGTCAGCCCGCGCATGACATTCAGCGCGATACCCAAGGGTCCTTCACCCGGCGGTGGACTAACACGCGGCACAGCCGTGATGGGGTCCAGGGTTTTACCGTTGCGAACAATGGTTATGGTGACTTCGCGTCCTGCGTTATCGCGCAGCGCCTGGCTGAGTGCAGGGTATCGGTCCTTTATATTTTGACCGTTTATGGTAACAACCAGGTCGCCGGCCCGTAAACCTGCTATGGCGGCAGGTGAATCCGGAGCCACGGCGGCAAGGCGCGTGGTCTGTACGATCGCGTAGGGCGGACTGGCGAACGCGCTAATCGTAAAGGCGAGATAAGCGAGCAGGAAATTCATGACCACGCCGGCAAGCAGGATCGGAGCCCTGACCGCGGGCTTGGCGCTGGCAAAGCCGCCGGGCACGTTCGGGTCTTCTTCCCCCATCATGCGGACGAAACCGCCCAGTGGGATCGCGTTTATGGTGTATTCGGTCTCGCCGCGTTTCATGAAACGCTTGATGCGGGGTGGGAAGCCAAAACCGAACTCGAGCACCGGGATGTGCAGGCGTTTAGCGACGATAAAGTGGCCGAACTCGTGGACAAAAACCAAGAGCCCGAGCATCACGATAAATATAATCAGGTTAGTACCGCTAGACAGAATCGCGTTCACGCAATGTTCCTTTCAAAGCCAAAACAGTAACGCTATTATACTCGC
>JBLMXX010000238.1:0-13868 GCA_050257995.1 Acidobacteriota bacterium
AGCGGCTCGAGGCAAAGATGGCCCAACTCGAACGCTTGACGGCGGAACCGCAAAAGAGGCGTATGGGACAAGCATCCGCCGCCAAGGATGAAAATCTGCGGCGGGCGCGGTTGATCTTTAACCCCAAGTCGGGTGAAGAGAGCGGCAAGAACTCGAAAGAACTAGTCGACATGGTAAGCCGCCTGCGCGCACACGGCATCCTGGCAGGTATCGGCCTCAAAACCTCGGGGAAGGCGGCACGCGATCTCGCCAAAGAGGCAGTGGAGAATAATGAAGAACTGGTGATTGTCGCAGGCGGCGACGGAACAGTAGAAGATGTCGCTTCGCAGTTGATCGGCAGCAAGACAACGCTTGGTATCTTGCCCACCGGCACGATGAATAATCTCGCACGTTGCCTGGGCGTCCCGCTCGATATCGAGGACGCCTGTGCCTTACTGGGCGTGGGCGTTACGCGCCAAATCGACGTTGGGCGCGTTGTTTCGAACGCCAAGCCGGAAGTTGAATATTTCCTCGAGGCCGCGGGGGTCGGACTGAGCGCGATTGTGATTCCTACCGGTCAAGCACTGGAAAAGGGTCGTTGGGGGGTGCTGCCACTTGCCCTCCGCAAGTTGTTCGATACCAAACCAGAACCCATCCAGATCGAGCTAGACGACGAACCAGCGATTCACGCCTCCTCGCAGATTGTGACCGTCTCGAATGCGCCGATGTTGGGGAAAAACATTCTGATCGCGCCGGACGCCAAAATGGACGATGGGTATCTGGATATCGCCATCTATAATGAGATGACCAAAACTGACTTGCTCCAATACTTTATGGCGGCTTCCAACGGGCAGCACGCCGAAAATCCAAAGATCAAGTTTCACCGGGCGCGCCGAGTACGCATCAGCGCCAACAGGGAACTGGATGCCAATTCGGACAAGGAGCTTATCCCGGGCAAGCAAGTCCTCGAGATCGAGGTCGTTCCACAGGCGCTCTCGGTCGTTGCCGGAAAAGGTATCGGTCTGAGTCTGCCGGTAGAGGCGGTGCCCGCCACACCACCTCTCTCCGGTCCACAACCTGAGGGCTCGAGCAATGGAAACGGCACCGAAAAACAGGTTGAAACAATTCAATAGCACGACACCGGTCAAGGGGAATGGACACTCGGCAGGCGAACCGGAAACCGGACCCCACCTGGTGCCACATATGCCCTTTGCGGCGGCCGGACGCGCCGTCCTGGCTTTCCATTTTGGCCGAGTGATGGAGAATGAAGCTAGCACTCTACGCGGCGAGGACCCCGAAGCCCTGCACGATATGCGAGTCGCCACGCGACGGTTGCGGGCGGCTCTGCGCCATTTTCAACCGGCTTTCGGCAAAGCCAAGCTGAAACCGCTGGTGGAGGATGTCGGGTGGCTGGCCGACCTCCTCGGAAGAATTCGGGATATTGACGTATTCATCGAATGGCTCAAGAAATATATAGAGACGGTTCCGGCGGAGCAGCGCCCCTACGTGCATCGGATCCTCCAGGACCGGGCGGCGGCACGCGACCGAGAGCGCGCGGCATTGGTAGCCGGATTGCGTTCGGAACGATATCGGGAGTATAAGTGCAGATTTGAAAAATTCCTCCATGAGCCGGAAGCGAGAAATGCCGTCAAGCCCTTGATGGGTCTGGCTGTCGCCAAGATCGAGGAGGGCATGTCGCGTGTTCACCAAAAAGGCAAAAAGGCGAACGCGCGAGACTTGGCCCGCCTTCACCTGCTGCGGATCGAGTGCAAACGCCTGCGATATACTGCCGAGATTTTCAACAGCCTGTTCCCCGATCACCTGGAGCAATTTACCAACCGGGTCAAGGACGTTCAAGACAGCTTGGGCACCGTCCACGACTCACATATCTATGCGCAATTTCTGAAGCAAATGCTGCGACTCTTGTCGGTGGATCAGAACATGAGCGAGGTGCTGGAACAGTCGATTGAGAAACTGGACCAAGAACAGAAACAAGCCTACGCTAGATTCGAAAGGGCTTTCCGAAAGTTCGACTCGGGAAAATATCGCCGCAGGACCGAAACACGGTTGCGGCGAACGAAACGAGAAGCCGAATTGTAGAGGGTCTTGCACGACGCAAGACCCTTTGCGTTGGGGATTGCTCATCTGCCTTGGCGGGATCGCAGACACCTGCACTAGCGTTCCCGCAGGTGCCAGTGTGCCAGGGTCGCCCCTTCGGGGGCTCGCAATGACAAACCATCGCGACTTGCACAAAGCCCTATGTAGACACTCCCGCTATTGAACAAGGGCGTCGTTTCGAGTATACTGGTGTTCAATGAAACTTGCAGCCATCGACATTGGAACTAATTCCATCCGCACGATCATCGCGGATATTCATGGCAACGGGACCTTTCAGGTTATCGATCAGTTAAAGGACATGGTCCGTCTCGGCGAGGGCGAAAACGCCGAGATCGGCCTGACGCCACGGGCGATGGCAGATGGGCTGGCAGCCCTTATCAAATCAAAAGCTATATGCGACGCGCACCAGGTGGAGCGAATCATCGCCGTCGCGACGAGCGCCGTGCGGGAAGCGAAAAACGGCGGCACGTTTGTCGAGCGAGTGGAGCAAGAGACGGGCATCGTCGTAAACGTGATCACGGGAGAAGAAGAATCGCGCCTTGTCTACCTCGGAGCGCGGGAGAGCATTGACCTCGGCAACCGACGCGCGCTCATCATCGACGTGGGGGGCGGTTCCGTCGAGTTCGTGATCGCGGACCGGGACCAGCTCCTCTACTCCACCAGTCTACAACTTGGCGTCCTGAGACTGGTGAATCGTTTCCCGCTCTCGGACCCGGCCAGGTCCAAAGAAGTAGAGGCGGTAAGAAAGCACATCGGAGTGGAAACGCTCCAGATGGTCCGTCGGGTCCAGGAACTCGGGTTTGACCAGGTCCTGGCAACGTCGGGAACAAATTTGACCTTGCTAGGCCTGGCTCTCCAGCAGTACCACAAGGACGGCGCCGCCGTCGGCACACTCAATAACGAGTCCGTTCCGGCTGCCCAAATTCAGGCGGTCTGCAGATGGCTCGAAAGGTCGACGATCGCAGACAGGCGCCGGGTCGCCAAGATCCAACCGGGACGATTGGACAGCATCGTCCTGGGCGCCCTCCTCTGGCAATGCCTGATCTCTGAGTTGAAAATCAAATCCGTGACCGGTTGTTCGTTCGCTTTGCGAGAGGGGATGCTGGTCAATTATATGAACATCCACCTCCCGGCAATCTGGCAGGAGGAGAAATATCCCGACCCGCGGCGACGCACGATCTTGTCACTGGCACAGCGTTGCAACTGGGAGGAAAAGCACGCGAGGCACATTACCCGGCTGGCACTCTCGCTCTTCGACCAGCTCAAGCCGGTGCATGGCCTGCGGGCCGATGCCCGTGAGATGCTGGAATATGCCAGCCTATTGCATGATATTGGTTACCACATCAATGCGAGGTCCCACCACAAGCACGGGGCCTATTTGATCTTTAACGGCAATCTGCTCGGCTTTACGCGAGAAGAGATTCAAATGCTTGCGGCCATCGTGCGGTATCACCGTAAACGCAAGCCGGACAAGGCAGACCCCGAACTAGATGGGTTGGACGCGGTGCAGTGCAGAACGGTGGAGGTCCTGGCAGGAATCCTTCGCGTGGCGGACGGGCTGGACCGCTCTCATTTTGGAGTTGTCGAGCGCCTCACAGTGAATGCCGATGGGCGGACGGTCGACATCGACGCGCTAGCTCGCGGACCTGCAGAACTGGAAGTCTGGTTCGCTTCGCAAAAGTCCGGACTGCTCCAAGACGGACTCCAGCGCGCGATCCACATCCGCGTCGTCGAGAATCCGCCCAAGCCAGCCAGCGAGCCGGGGTCACCACCACAGGCACAGAAGGTCATGGGCGACCCGGTGCCGGCTCAAGGAAACGGCGAAAAGGGAAAGTAAGGCAAACAGGTCCGTTGGTTGTTTTTCGTTTTATTTTATATTCCAAACTAGAAATAGGTGCAAATATGCCGGGTATTTATGAAACGAATCCGTATCCGGGCAAGTTGATCGTCGTCGAGGGAATTGACGGTTCGGGGAAAAGCACACAGGCACAGTTGCTGCAAAAGTGGCTGACCAGTTCTGGTGTGCCTGTTTTTTTTACTGAATGGAATTCCTCATCCCTGGTTAAAGCAGCGACCAAAATGGGTAAGAAAAAGAACCTCCTGACGCCGACCACGTTCAGCCTGCTTCACGCGACCGACTTTGCTGACCGGTTCACCTACCAAATTCTGCCGCCGCTCAAAGCCGGGATGGTCGTCATCGCCGACCGGTATGCCTTTACGGCATTTGCGCGCGATAGCGCACGCGGCGTCGACCCGCAGTGGGTACGCGAGGTCTATAGTTTTGCGGTGCGCCCGGATGTGACCTTTTACTTCAAGGTCCCCATGCGGGTCTCGATAGACCGGATCATGAATGCACGGAAAAAGATAAAGTACTATGAAGCTGGAATGGACCTCGGGCTGGCTTCGAGCCTCGAAGAATCGTTTTACCTGTTCCAGGGGCGCGTCCTGGGTGAGTATGACCGCATGAGCGATGAATTTGGTTTCCACGTGATGGACGCGGTACTCCCCATCGACGTCCAACAAAAGCAAGTCCGACACATGATCGAGACCGATCTCAGCGATTATTTTCTACGCTACCAGTTGGAATTAAAGGAGGAGGAAGAAGAAGCATTCCGGGAATCTTCTCCGGTCGGAATCAAGACCCCGGAGCCAGTGGGAGGTGAATCACGATGACAGAACCAAGGACATTTATCGGTCGCGGCTTGCCTTACGTCAATATCGACCACCTTCCGGGACGCTTAATCGTCGTCGAGGGGAGCGACGCCGTCGGGCGCTCGACCCAGATCAAGCTGTTGCGCGATTGGCTGGAGGTAGAAGGTCTGGGCACCGTGGAGACGGGCTGGACGCGTTCAATGCTGGTGAAAGAAACCATTGACCTGGCGAAAGAGGGACACACGATGAACGTTCTCACGCTGAACCTGCTCTACGCCACGGATTTTGCCGATCGGCTCGAACACGAGGTCATCCCGGCACTGCGCGCGGGGTTTATCGTCATCTCCGACCGTTATATTTATACGGCTTTCGCTCGCGCGATCGTACGTGGGGCAAACCCGGATTGGGTACGGAGCATCTTTGGCTTTGCGCTCCAGCCGGATCTCGTGATTTATCTCAAAGCCGATTCCAATACACTGTTTCGACGGGCGTTGCTTTCCAAAGGTCTCGATTACTGGGAATCCGGACGCGACCAGAATCCCGGGCTGGACCCGTACGACAGCTTTTTGCGCTACCAGTCGAAACTGCTCCGGGAATTCGACCGGATGTCAAAGGAATATAACTTTGTCGTCATCAATGCCCGGCGCAGCATCAACGCGGTGCAAAAGAGCCTGCGCGAAAGCGTGGCTGCTGCCATACCGGGTTTGAGCCCGACCATGTCGACCAAACCTTCCGCGCCGACCAACCCGGTCTCCCGACCGACTTCCACTTCCCCCCTCGCAAATTGAAATGCCCACCCCGCCATGGGGGCGGGCATTCCTATTCAATTACAATCTTGTCAAGATCTGGCGCCGGTTTCGGGTATTCCATGTCCAAGTCCTGCAATGCTTCAACGATCACACGCGAGATGACCAGGTTGCGATACCACTTGTGATTGGAGGGAACAACATACCAGGGCGCCCAAGGCGTGCTCGTCTTGGTGATCGCATCCTCGTATGCCTTCATGTATTCGTGCCACAGCTTGCGCTCGACCAGGTCTTCGGGGTTAAATTTCCAGTTTTTCTTGGGGTCGTCGAGTCTGGCTTGCAGGCGTTTTTTCTGCTCATTCTGGTCGATATTCAAGTAGAATTTGAGAATCGTCGTGCCTTCGTTTGCCAGCATCGCTTCAAAATTGTTGATTTCGTCATAACGTCCCCGCCACACGTCTTTGGGAACCAGATCGTGGACACGGACGATGAGCACATCCTCATAATGACTGCGGTTGAAAATGGCAATTTCGCCATTGCCGGGCACCTGCGTGTGGACACGCCACAAAAAGTCGTGATCGCGTTCCGGCGGGGTTGGCACCTTGAAACTGGAGACCCTTACGCCCTGTGGATTCACCCCACTGAATACATGACAAATGGTACCATCCTTGCCGCCCGTATCCATAGCCTGAAGCACAATCAACAATTTGTGTTTGTGTTCGGCGGAGAGGAGCTGCTGCAAGTCTTCCAACTTGGACATCAATTCGTTCAGCTCTTGATCTGCCGAATCCTTGTCTTTCTTGCCGCCAGTATCATTCGGGTTCCACTCTTCCAGTTTGACTTGCGTGCCCGGTTCAACGCGGTAATTGTTCATATTGTCTCCTCTTCAGCCTGACGTATTCCGATTGTACCGTTCTTGTTCTCTTTTTTCAATAGGCATACTGTAGCACTCAATCTCACTGCATCGTTATATTTAGAAGATATTATGGTCCATATGCTTCGCCTTTGCACATGGAACATCCAGCTTGGATTGCAACTCGACACGATCCTGGATATTGTGCAAACCCACCCGGCTTTCGCCGATCTAGACCTGCTCGCGCTCCAGGAGGCTTCCATACACTCTGACATTGAAGACGCCTGTGCGATTGCCAGCACACTCGGCCGCACCTATGTCGCGCATCAAACGACCGCCCACTTTCTTGGCAAGTATCCACAGGCCAACGCACTAGTGTGGAATACCGCGCGCATCCACGTGAAAAGTAGGGACGCCGTCATACTGCCGCGCGCGCGCGAGGGCGAGCTTTCGCGCGCCGAACGGACTTTTTTGTGTGCACTGCCGCAACAGCAGCGAATCAGCATAATGCTTCAAGGGATGATCAGGGACGAGTCTTTCAGGATGTATGTCGCACATCTCGATGTATTGGGGATCGCACACAAGCGGGAACAATTCTTCCGTATCCTGTCCGACGCCCGAACCCGGCAACCTGCGGCGGATCTAACGATCCTTGCCGGCGATTTGAACACTTTTCGTATTCGCTCACGCCCGTCCTGGTCGGACCTCGCATCGGCAGCCCAAAAAGATGGGTTTCAGGACCTCACGACCGAGATACCGTGGACCCATCATACCGTGCGCCGGATGCGCTTTAGACAGAAATTGGACGCCATATTTGTCCGCCGCCGGAGAAACGTTCAGTACCGATCCTGGAGCGAAGATGTCCCCGGCTCGGATCATATTCCCGTTTTTGCTGATCTCACATTGGAGTAAGCACCAGTCATGGAAAAACGCAAAGGTCTTGTCATCATCCACGTCGATGGTCTGGGTTATCATTATCTTCAAAAAGCACTCGAACAAGGGCGGATGCCCTTTGTCCAAAATTTGATCGATCACGAGGGTTACGAGGTTCTCCCGTATCGCTGCGGACTCCCCTCGACGACGCCGTTTTGCCAAGCCGGCATCCTTTACGGCGACAACAGCGAAATCCCATCTTTTCGATGGTGGGACAAACAGTCCGGATTGCTGGTCGCGTTTGGCGGCTTGTCTTCCTTCAAGCATGTGGCTCACAAATATTTCAACGGCTGTGATCCACTTACCCGGGGAGGTGCATCGATTGCCACGTGCTATCCGGACTCTACTCGGGCGACTTGGCGTCTCGGATATCGTGAGCACGGCCACCCGCTGGAGCGACAACCCTTTTCGCAACGACGCGTGCTCGAAAGCTGGGCACTTAATCCCATACACCTCCTCGACTGGCTGCGGCGCGGTCTCTGGGAGATATGGAAAGCCAATGTGCAATACTGGCGCACCCGACTGAGCGGTCGCCGCATGGCCGTGACCTATGTTATTGGCGACATGCTGAATGAGATTCTACTACATCACCTTACGCGATTTGCCGTCATCCAGGCGATGAAAGAAGGTTTGCCGGTCATTTATGGCGGTTTTTATGCCTACGATGAAACGGGACATGCCTTCGGTCCCGGAGCCGATTATTCCTTTCGCATCCTGCGCCATGTCGACAATACCATTCGGCGCATTGCCCGTAATTGTCATCCCGGGGAACCGGGGGCGCGTGATTACGAAATGGTAATTTTGTCCGACCATGGGCAAGTAGAAACGGTCCCGTTTTCCCACGAGTACCACTGCCAACTGGCGGACAGTCTCGCGCAATGGCTGCCGACGTACGAGATCGAAGAGACCAAAGGCAAACATATCACATGCAAGGGAGCAATCGACGGTCATATCATGCTCACCTATTCAGGCGGGTTGGCGCATATGTATTTTAAAGATATTTCGTGGCATTTGCGGCATGACGAAATAGAGGAAAGGTTCCCAGGATTGATTGAAAAGGTGGCGGGTACACCAGGAATTGGCTTTATTCTCACTCGCGGCGAGTCTGGCAACATCCTCACTACAAAGGATGAGCAAATCAAGTTCACGGCAGGTTGCCAGATGCCAAGAGCAGCGCGCGAGCTGCTGGTGCGCTATGACGACCCGGAAATTCTCGCCCAGCAACTGGAGAAACTGAATTCATTTGAACGGGCCGGCGACCTAATCCTCTTTGGCCAATCTACGGATCATCACCAGATTAATTTTGAGAACCAGGTGGGCGGTCATGGATCTATTGGCGGCGACCAATTGTTCCCATTTATCCTGGCAAAACGCGAATGGAAATTCGATACCTCGAAGGTGATTTCTTCAAGCGACCTCTACCCACTGCTAAAGCGCCTGCGCGATCAACTAATTAGTTAAACCCCCGCAGGGTCAGCGTTGACCCTGCGGGGGTTTGTTCATTCGAGATACAGGCAATATTTCTAACGATTCCGAGCCTCCGATATCACAGGTCATTATGGAACAGGTACACGGTCGGCATGCATCAACCTGACGTCGGCGAGTTTAATGCATCGCTAAGGAGACGCGCCGAATTCCGTAAGGACTGCTCTTCCAGGGGATCGAGCGGTAAATGCAGAACACGATCGAGACCGTTGCGATTGACAATGGAGGGAAGGCTCAAGTACACATCCTCTACACCGTATTTGCCTTGAACGAGAACGGATATCGTGAGGACGCTATTTTCATTACGGATAATCGCTTCGACAATTCTCACCAACCCGGCGGCAATGGCATAATAGGTGGCACCTTTGCGACTGATGATCTCATAAGCCGCCATCCGCGTGTTCCGAAAGATCCTGGCCTTGTCGTCATCTGACAGCGTACAGACGTTCAAGCGGCAATAGTCATCCAGCTTCATTCCCGCAATGTTGGCAAGGCTCCATACGGCGACCTCCGAGTCCCCGTGCTCGCCGATGATGAACGCGTGGACACTGCGCGGGTCTACCCCAAAGTGCTGGCTAAGCAGGTGGCGAAAACGCGCGGTATCCAGAATCGTTCCTGAACCGATCACGCGGGTCGCGGGCAATCCGGACATCTTCCATGCGGCAAAAGTCAGCACGTCGACCGGGTTGGTGGCGATGAGCAGAATTGCCTCGCGTGTCTGCTCGCAAATCCGCGGCACAATCTCCTGAAAAACGGCCATGTTGCGCCTGAGCAAATCAAGACGCGTCTCCCCGGGTCGCTGGCCGGCACCTGCTGCCAAAATGACAATATCGGCGCCGTTGCAATCGCCATAGTCGCCCGCCCAGACGCGGACGGGTCGCATAAACGGCATAGCGTGGTTGAGGTCCATTGCCTCACCTTCGGCACGCGCGCGGTTGGCATCGATCAACACGATCTCAGACGCGGCGCCGTTCAAGGCCAATGCAAATGCCGCCGTTGCGCCGACATTTCCCGCGCCTACGACTGCAACCCGCGTGGGGCGCTGCACGTTGTTCTCCATTCCTCACCTCCAGTTCTGTCTTACACCGCGTCTTCACCCGCGGCAACATCCAGTTTAAAGACAAGGCCGCACCCTGTCAATCGCACATCTGAATTGCCCGTGTACCCAATTGCAGGCACGCACGCATGAGAGTATAATCAAGCCATGAACGTATTTGAAGCGATCAAGACCATGCGCGCCGTGCGCCAGTACTCAGAGCGGAACGTGCCCGACGAGATTGTCATGCGGATTCTACAGGCCGGGCGCTGGGCCGGCAGTGCGAAAAACGTACAGCCGTGGAAGTTTATCGTCGTCAGGAACCATGACACCCTGATCCGTTTGGCTCTATGCGGCAGCTACGCCAGCCATCTCAAAGAAGCACCCTGTGCCATCGTCGTGGTGACGGAACCGACAACGCGCGCTGATTTCGACAGCGGCCGCGCCGCTCAGAATATGATGCTCGCGGCTTGGGGCGAAGGGCTGGGGTCTTGCATTGCCTCCATGCATCGCGAAGCAGGTGCTAAAAACATCCTGGACATCCCAGACCACCTCAAACTCCAACAGGTCATCGCCTTGGGCTATCCGCGTCCAAACGTCGTCCCAACCATTGAAGGGAAGCCACTCAAAGACGTGCTGGCATCCACCGGGCGCAAGCCGCTCGGCGACATTGTGTATTATGAGAGATGGGGGACCGCCGACAACCATGCCTGAATTACCTGAAGTAGAAACCGCCGTACGCGATCTCAGACCACAACTGACCGGGCATACAATCACGGGAGCCCGGGTCTTGTGGCAGAGGACGATTGCCATGCCCCGCGCGCGGCAATTTGCACAAGGCATACAGGGGTATGCGATCCTCGACATCACGCGGCGCGGCAAGTTCCTGAAGTTCCATTTGCATAAGGACAACACGACCAAAACGTTGTTCGTCCATCTGCGCATGACGGGCGGCTTTCGCATCGACCCGTGCGATGAGCCGCGGGACAAGCACATGCACGTGCTCCTCCGGCTGGACGACGGGCGCGAACTGCGCTTTCGCGACCCTCGCAAGTTTGGGCGAATGTGGCTGGTAGAGGATGAAACGCCTGTCGTGAAAAAGCTGGGCCCGGAACCGATGGAGATTACCGAGAAGGAGTTTATCCAACGGTTCAACACCCGGCGCGGGAGACTCAAACCTTTGCTGCTCGATCAGACCTTTCTGGCGGGGCTGGGGAATATTTACGTGGATGAATCGCTGTGGTATGCCAAGCTGCATCCACTGCGTGCCGCCGAATCGCTCACGCGCGCCGAGCGCGTGCGCTTGTATCATGCGATCCAACGCGTGCTCAAACGCGCCATCGCCGTCGGTGGCACGAGCATCGACGTCATGTACAAACGCGTGAACGGAGCCAGCGGCGGCTTTCAAGACAGCCTGCGCGCCTTTGACCGGGAAAAACGCCCTTGCCGTCGTTGTGGCACGCCAATCCAGAAAACCGTGGTTGGTCAGCGGGGCACGCATTACTGCCCAACCTGCCAACAACTGTAAGGGCGACGCCGATAAACGCACGTCTACGGCGACGAACGTTCCACAAACAGATTTGGGTTGGCGGTACGGGGTACCAGAATGCGCAGCGAAGATGGGTGCACGCGGATTTCCACAGGCGTAAACCCTATGGGCTCGGCGTCTACGTGTACCGGAAGGTTCTTGCCTTCGATGCTCACACAGGCAGTTTGGTACACCTCAACCTGCGGATCACGCAGATGCGCTCCGAGAAACACCTTTACCAGGTGCAGAGCCGTCGCCGCAAATCCCGTCCCCTTGAAGACAACAAAGTTCAATCGTCCATCGTCCACTTGCGCATTTGGCGCAATGCGGACAATGCCTCCGTAAAGCTGGGAATTGGCAGCGAGAGCCAGAATCACGCGGCGGCGCAACCGCTTGTCCTCGAATTGCAGGGTCGCCCGCTTGCCTCGGTAGCCCCACGCGTCCCGGATTCCAACCAACCAGAACATTAACGCGCCCAGGCGCCGCTTCATCTCCCTCTGGGGCTCTACGTCTCGCGTGATCGCCGCATCCAGCCCGATACCACACCATAAAATAAAAAAACGCGGATCCATTGACGGCCCGCGTACCACCCCCACATCGATCGCGCGGACCTCTGCGCCGGCGAGGAGGAGCGCGCCCGCTTCGAGGTCCCCCAATGGCAAGCCCATCTCTTTGGCCCACACATTGGCCGTGCCCTGGGGGAGAACGCCCAATGCAGTTGGCGAGTCCACCAGACCATTGACGGCTTCATTCACGGTACCGTCACCGCCCACCGCAATGAGCGCATCAAGGTTTCGCTCGGCAGCCTCTTGCGCTAAATGCCGGGCATCACCCTGCCGCACGGTTTCGACCAGTTCGAGCGTCCACCCACTTTCACGCAATACCGCCATCGCGCGCTCTATCTGTTCGCGGGCGGTCCGGATTCCAGCCGAGGGGTTGTAGACCAATCGCGCCTTCACGCCTCACTTCCAGGACCAGACAGCCAGCGTGCCGTCTCCGACTTTGTGCGGTTGTGTGCCTCCATCTAGATCGGCGACCCAGACGCTTCCATCCGATGCCCCCTCCGCTTGAGTGTATACGAAATGTTTGCTGTCCGGCGACCAGAAGGTCAGCGAGCGCGCGTATTGGTCGAAAAAGGGAAGAATTGAAATAAAGTTATCGGTGGGCTGAAACGTCGCCAGCGTTCGGACCTGTCGATCATCCAAGCTGAACGTTTTCCAACGCAGCATGATTTGAGTGTCCTGCCGAGAAGGAGTGCTTAGTCCACTCACACGGTCACAATTCAGGCATCCATTACTCTGCCCGGGCAACAGAATCGTCAAATAGGCAATTTGCTTCCCGTCGGGAGACCAGTAAAACGCCAAAGCATCCTCGGTGATCATTTCGCTGGGATTACTACCATCGGCATCCAATACCGTAATGGGACCACTCATCGGCAGTTCTGAATCCATGGGTGTGACCAAGGCGGCGATCTTTTTGCCGTCCGGTGACCAGGCAAAGGCAATGGTCCCGGTATAGGGTAATGCGGTTTTCGGATTGGCACCCTTGCTATCGGCGAGGAACAATGCGTCCTGATCATCATTACCCGTAGAAGCATAAAGCATCGCAGCTCCATCCGGCGAGAACTGGGGCGCTTGAAAGGTCGCCGGCTGATCCGAGAAATTGCGCGCGTCATTTCCTTCCTGCCAGGACAACAGAGCCATGTGCGCGTCTTTCGAATCGTGGCTGCTTCCACCCACGTGCATCAGAAGGGTATGGCTGTCGGGCGACCACGACCAGTACATCGGAGACCCGGCATTCAGCTTGCGCGCCTGCTCCTGGCCAGTGCCGTGCCCCAGCATCAAAGCCATTTCGGTTTCACCTTGCGCTAGAAATCCAATCCGTTGACTATCCGGCGCCCAATAGAGATAAAAAGGAAGCTGCAATCCACTCTTGAAGATGGTGGTCAAGTTTCCTCCCACCACGGGTGCGACGTTAAGCGTGCCCTCCCGTTGGCGCCGGTCGCCACTCACGCCGACGAAAGCGATCTTCTGACTATCCGGCGACCAGGTAGGGAACATGTAGATACGCTGTAGGGTATCGGACGCATCGGAAGTCAAAGCCACGTGGTGCTCACCCTGCCTGTCGACCACCTGAATATTCGAACTGTTGTCCACGTAAGCAATTCGATCCACGGTGCGGGGTGCCAGAGCCGTGACGTAATACGCATACCCCACCAGGCCGAGGGCGGCGACACAGGCCAGCAGGACCAGGCAACCCAATCCACTAACAATGAGGAGAGATACTCGCTTTGACATATTTCGACCTTTCTAATGGGACGGCCGCCGGCGGCGACGTACACTTGTCCCGCCAAAGTACCACTTTCTATACAATACGCCAACGCCACTGATTGCGATCCGTCGCCCTCAGTGGCATCTCGATTATACAACGATTGTCTCGCAAAAAACAATACCCGGCGCGCAATTGCATTTGCATTCGTCCAACTGCCATATATCATGCGCAATTCGATGGTACTCTCCTCCCATTGCTCATGAGAAG
>JBLMXX010000239.1:0-4367 GCA_050257995.1 Acidobacteriota bacterium
ATTCGTTTTTATCGGGTTGACGCCGAACAGTATGCTGGCGAGGGAAGGAGTTTTGTTGGACCGCGAGGGCTATATCCTCACCGGGCACGAACTGGTTCATTCGGTGGAACAGCAAGTCCAGCAAGAAGGAACCAAGCATGTGCGATTGCCACATGCAATGGAGACGAGCGTGCGAGGTATTTTTGCGGCGGGGGACGTGCGCGCGGGTTCCACCAAGCAAGTCGCCAGCGCCGTGGGAGAAGGCGCGAGCGCGGCGATTGCCATCCGGGAGTACTTGAGGGGAGAATAGATTTTGCGCGAATTTTGTTTCTTTATATTGTGCAGCCTGTTGCTGCTGATTGGCTGCAGCACTCCGATCCCCACCGCCGACGCCACAGTCAAACCGAATGTCGCGCCGACGACGGCGGCGAAAACGCCTACCGCCGCGCCGACCGACACGCCTGTCCCTTTGCCCACATCCTCCCCAACCATCACCCCGGCATTGACTGCGGCGACCCAGTCAGCCAAGGCGACCCCGACCGCGAAACCATCGTCCACCCGCGCGCCCATTCCGACGGCTGGAACGATGAAGATAAAACTGTATTTTGTCGCGCTGAATGATAACGGCAAAACCGGAAAAATGATCGGGTGCCAGGACAGCCTCGTCGCCGTCGACCGGGTGATTCCCGCGACCTCGGCTCCTCTCACTGCAGCGCTTAAAGAACTCTTCTCCGTTCGGGACCGGTATTATGGCCAATCGGGGTTGTATAATGCGCTGTCACAATCCAATATAAAGCTGGCAGGCGTCGCGATCTCAAACGGCAGAGCCACCATTCAATTGACCGGCAGTTTTAACCTGTCCGGGGTCTGCGATGACCCGCGCGTGGTGGCACAGATTCAGCAGACTGCATTGCAGTTCTCGACCGTGACCGATGTCGCTATTTTCGTCAACTCCACGCCGATTGAAAAGGTCTTGTCAGGAAAAGGCGGATAGGACCTCCGGAGATTCCCATGACCACACTGATGCCGCTCGCTCTCGTCAGGAAAATTGATTACGCGCTGTTGGACCCGCTGCTGGCTCGCCGGGAGATCGAGGCAGGCTGTGCGGCCGCGGTACAGTATGATTGCTTTTCGGTTATTGTGAGTCCCTACTATGTAGAATTCGCTCGCAAGCTGTTAAAAGACACCGGTGTCAAAACTGCTTCGGTCGTCGGATTTCCGCACGGCGGAGTGACGACCGCCAGCAAGATGTATGAAACTCAGGATATGGTGCAGCGCGGCGCTGATGAAATTTATATGGTCCTCAATCTCGGCGCGTTGCGAGACCGTGAGGACCTGCTCGTTCATAATGATATTGCTACGGTCGTACGGACAGCCCGCGGGCGCCCCATCACCGTCATACTGGAGAGCGCTCTGCTGAACGACGAGGAGAAGCAGCGTGCCTGCAAGATCGCGGATGCGGCCGGCGCCGCCTTTATTCAGACCTCGACCGGATTCGGACCTGAAGACACGACGCCGGAAGAGGTCCGCTACTTGCGTGCTTGCCCCCGCGTGCAGGTCAAAGCCGCCGGTGGTATCGATTCCCTCAAAGAGGCGATGACAATGCTGGAAGCCGGCGCTGCAAGGGTGATCATTACTCAGGAATTGGAGCGAATTGCCTCGGGCGCAATCTAGGAATTTACCACCCCGGAACAATCACCACCTCCCGCACGTCTTCTAAGCAAGATTGCAGCGCTCTTGATCGGCAACATCCCCAATCGCGCGAGGAGGTTCCACATGAAACGTAGCACCGCGCTTTTTTCAGCCATTGTCCTCACGTTTGTGGCTTTGGCTCTCCTCCTGTCCGCCTGTGGCGGCGGGCTTGTTTCTTCCAATGTCCCTACCGCTCAAGCAAAGAGCGCGGGACTGGACCTCACTGTTTACAATCAAAATATGGCGTTGGTGAAAGACAAGCGCACGCTGGCGTTGAAACAGGGCATCAACGAAGTGCGTTTTTCTGATGTCGCCGCGCAGATCGATCCGACCAGCGTCCAGTTCTCTTCGCTGACCGACCCGACGGGAACGCGCGTGATCGAGCAGAACTATGCCTATGATATTGTGGGTTCGGCCAAGATCCTGCAAAAATACCTGGACCAGAATGTGTCACTCGTCACCGAGGATGGCAGCCGGTACAGCGGCAGACTGTTGAGTGGGTCAGATGACATTATCTTGCAGAGCGAGGATGGGCAAGTGACCTCGGTGAAACTGGCGCGAGTGCGGGAGGTCAAGTTCCCTCAATTGCCGGGAGGGCTGATTACAAAGCCCACCCTCATCTGGAGCGTGAATTCGTCCCGCGATGGCAACCAGGATGCCCAGGTCACGTATATTACGAACGGCATCAACTGGAAAGCCAATTACGTTGCCCTCGTGAATGCTTCGGATTCGGCTCTGAACCTCAACGGCTGGGTCACGATCGATAACCAGAGTGGTGCTACCTACGAGGACGCACGGTTAAAACTGGTCGCGGGAGACGTGCGCCGGGTCAGTTCCGTGCCCGCGGCAATGAGGGCCGATGGAGCGCTGAGCGCAGTACCTACGCCCACGCCGCCACAGCAATTTGCCGAGCAGTCTTTCTTTGAATATCACCTCTACACGCTCCAGCGCGCGAAGACGATCGGCAATCGCGAAACCAAACAGATTGAATTTTCAAACGGCGCGAACATTCCGCTCACCAAGCTTTTCATATACGATGGGGCACAAGGGATCGGCTTTTATGGATCTTTGAACACGGACGCAAATTACGGCAAGTCCAGCAACACCAAGGTCGCCGTCAAACTGGAATTCAAGAATAGCGACAAGAACTCGCTCGGTATCCCGCTGCCCAAGGGCGCGATTCGCGTTTACAAGCAAGATAGCGATGGCGGGAGCCAGTTTATCGGCGAGGACAATATCGACCACACCGCTAAGGATGAAACGATTCGTTTGAATGTCGGCAATGCCTTTGACGTGGTCGGAAGTCGCCAGCAGACGAATTTCAACAAGATTAACGATCGGACCATCGAAGAGTCCTATCGGATCAAATTGAGCAATCACAAGACGGAGCCCGTCGAAGTGCGCGTGGTCGAGCATCTATTCCGCTGGTCAAATTGGCAGGTGAGCAAGTCAACTGCCGACTATACTAAGCTCGACGCACAGACCATCGAATTCCGCGTCAAGGTCGCGCCGGACGCCGAGCAGACGGTCGACTATACAGTGCGCTATACGTGGTAATTGCAGAAGCAGTAGACAGGTAGACAGGTATACATTACTTGTGTACTTGTCTACCTCGCACCTTGTAATTTCGCGTGACTTGTAATACCATATGCCCGTGCTGCAAGAAGACAAAGCCATCCATCTTGGGCATCCGTCATACGTTTGGCGTTTCGGTCAAGACCGGCGGCTTGATATGATCCGCCACCACGTGCCGTTGGAAGGCGCGCGTATCCTGGATGTGGGCTGTGGCATTGGTGCGTATCTGGAGAAATTCCGCGCGCTCACCGCAGAACCATTTGGCGTGGACGTCGACGCGGAGAAATTGGAACGAGCCTTGCACGGCAAAGGATTGCACACCCTGGCCCTTTCGGTTTCCGAAAGCCTCCCCTTCCCAAATGCCACGTTCGACGCGGTGTTGCTCCACGAGGTGATCGAGCACGTTTCCGACGACCGGCAAACCATTCGTGAAGCGCACCGCGTGGTCAAATCCGGTGGCATCGTGCTCGTCTTCGCGCCCAATCGCCTCTATCCCTTTGAAACCCACGGCGTGTATTTCGGCAGGCGCTATGTTTTCGGCAATATCCCCCTGGTTGGCTACCTGCCTGATTCTCTGCGCCTCAAGTTCGCTCCCCACGTCCGCGCGTATCGCACCCGCGACCTGCGCTCGCTCTTCAAGGGTCTGAGTGGCGAGACGATCACGCACACTCAGGTCTACCCCGGCTATGACAAAATCGCCCAAAGGCATCCCCGGCTCGCGGCATTATATCGCAAGATCACCTACCTGCTGGAATCTACTCCCCTTCGCGCATTCGGTCTTTCGCATTTTGTTGTGTGGCGTAAGAATTGACGCGAGATATAATCTCCTCAAATTGACAAGTAAAAGCAAGCAGGATACAATTAAATAGACTCCGAGCACTTTGCTCTCTATTAGGTGAGCACCGCATCGCTCCCCGCGGCGTGAGCGCCGCTTCACTCCTCATCCGGTCGCGCCAGGCTGGCCTATCTGATTGATTTGACGGCTCCCGCTGAGCTGACAATCATAGATCATCGGTGGAACAAAGAAGTTTACCCCTAAAGGAGGTCCAGGATGACAGTGTACGGATTTGCGAATCGGATCGCACACGTCGACTTGACGGCTGGAAACGTCAAGATCGAAT
>JBLMXX010000240.1:0-5204 GCA_050257995.1 Acidobacteriota bacterium
TCGACTCATGATGGGACTTGACTTGGCGTGTATCCGAATTTGCCCACTCTGGCAGGCGTCAGGGTGGGCCTTTCCTATGAGGACAACAAATGCCAGAACCCCAGAGTCCGAACTATACCGACGCCGACTATCGGCGACAGTCACTCTCCGGGGCTGCTGCTCCCCCATCGCTGACTCGCCGTGAATTTCTGCGCCTGGCAGGATTGACCACCGCCGCCGCGGCGCTCGCGGCATGTGGAACGCCGGTACCCCAAACCGCCACCCGTACTGGGGATAAGGTTCAGTTGGTATACCGGGATTGGCGAACAGATTGGTTCCCACCCATGGTACAACAGATGCTGGAGGAATTCCATTCCACGCATCCCAACATCCGCGTTTTCTACGCGCTGGACCCCGACAGTCCCGAATTTGAAGAAAAATCCCTCGCCGACTTTCAGGCAGGCACCGCGCCGGATGTCTTCCAGAGCTGTTGCAGTTACTTTCCCATTTGGCAACAGAAGGGGTATGCGCTTGATCTGCGCCGCTATGTCCAGGCCGACCTGGACCGCGCAACCATCGAAGACTGGGACCCGGTCCAGTACAAGGCTTTTTTCTCCCGCGATGGTGTCCAGTATGGGCTGCCCAAGTATCACGGCGCGCTCGCCCTTTTCTACAACAAAGACCTCTTTGACAAATACCATGTCGATTATCCTAACGAAACCTGGAGTCACGACGACTATTTCGCCGCAATGAAACGCCTCGTCCAGGACCAAGACAAGAACGGAAAAATGGACTTGTGGGGAAGTTACACGGACCTTTCGTGGGACCGGCTCCAGGTCCACGTCAATGGCTGGGGTGGGCATTTTGTCGATCCCGATGATCCCACTCATTCGATGATGGGCGAACCGGCAGCCCTGCAGGCGATGGAATGGCTCCGCGCGCGGATGTGGGATGACAAGGTGATGGCAACTCCGCTCGACGTGCAAAAGCTGGGTACGAGTGAGGCGTTCATCGCGGAAAAGGTCGCGATGGTGGAAGACGGCTCGTGGGCGCTAAAAGCCATCCTGTCAGAGGCCAAATTTCGAATCGGAGTAGCGCCATTCCCGACCGGTCCCGCCCGCCGCGCCACTTTAGCGACGACGGATGGATTTGGCATCTACGCAGGAACCAAACACCCGGACGCGGCCTGGGAACTCTTGAAATTCCTGATCGGCAAAGATTATGGCCGCGCCATGGCGCGAAGTCATTTCCTGCAGCCCGCGCGCGCGTCGCTGGTTGACGAGTGGGTGAGATTCGTCCGGGAAGAATATCCGGACAAAGCCAAGGAGATCGATATTGGCGCATTTGCCGACGGTCAACTAAAAGGATATTCCGTCATCGCCGAGACGTTCGCGAACCAGGCAGATGCCCAGCGGCTCGCCTCCCCCACGTGGGAAAAGATCTTTATTCTGGGTCAGGCTCCAGTCGATCAGATCAAAGCAATGAGCGCGCAGATCGATCAGGTCCAGCAAGGTTATAAATAGCAGGGGCATGCTCATGGCTCTCGGCAAACACGGCGTAAGATTGCGCAGCAAGATTGTGGCCTGGTCCTTTTTCCCTACGGCCATCATTTTGACCATCGTGGCGCTAGTTGGCTTTTACGCCTACCAACAAGTGACCGAGACGCGGACGATAGAAAGCAGCCGCGAGCTCGCCAGACTCTCCGCCGGTCAGTTAACGGCAGAATTTGCGGAATACGGCAACATTTTGCAATCTGTGTCGCGCCTAGCCGATTTCAATGATACCGGTCTATTACCCTTGAGGGCAGCGCTCGCAAGAGCCGCCAACCGCCTGGCGATTTTTGACGGCGGTGCGCTTATCCTTGATACACGCGGTACCATCATTGCCACCCAGCCCGCTCGCCCGGACCTGCTCGGAGCCGATTGGTCTGACCAGACCTTTTACCATGATATGGTCCGCTCTCCAGGGACCATCTTTTCTCAATTCATAAGCCCTCAAAAGAGCGGCCTGCGTGTCGTCGTCGTCGCCGTTCCCATCACCGGCGGGAGCGGTAAGCTGGATGGCATTCTAGTCGGAATGTTCCGCATGGGCGCGACGTCCATCAGCCCTTTCTACGGCAGCATCCTCAAGCTTAGAATCGGGACGAATGAAACAGCGTACCTAGTCGATCGCCGTGGCGTCGTCCTCTATCACACAGACGCGGAATTCATCGGCAACGATTTTTCCGGGCAACCGGTGGTCCAAGCCTTGGCGCAAGCGGACTCGGGCGCAGTTCGCACGAAAGATCTCACCGGCCGCGACATCGTCGCCTCTTACGCGCCGGTACTCGGAACCGATTGGGGACTCGTCGTCGAGCAGGACTGGGGGACTCTGCTAGCGTCGGGGCAGGACTATGGACGATTTCTGCTTTTACTTCTCATCCTCGGCCTGATTGTGCCCGCCGTTGTCGTCACGGTCAGCGTACGCCGGATCACAGAGCCTATCGCAAAGTTGATCGGAGCCGCGCAGGAAGTGGCCGGCGGCAAATTCGGGCAAGAGATCGCCGTCCATACCGGAGATGAACTGGAAGAACTAGTCAAACAGTTCAATCTAATGTCCGCCAAACTCTCCGAGACCTACGCGGCACTCCAGGAACGCGAAGAGCGATTCCGCCTGGTCACCGAAAGGGCAAATGACGGAATCTGGGACTGGGACATCAACACCGGCGAGGTGTATTATTCGCCGCGTTGGAAGGGCATGCTCGGATACGCGGACCACGAGATAGCCAACCGGTTTGACGAATGGCAGCGGCTGCTCTGCCCGGATGACTTGCCTCTTGCCATGGCAGCCATCCAGTCCCACCTGGAAGGTCAAACGCCGGTGTATAACCTCGAACACCGCTTGCGGCACAAGGACGGCTCGTACCGCTGGATCCTGGCACGCGGGATTGCCATCCGCGATAACAGCGGAAGAGTTTCCCGCATGGTCGGCTCCCACACGGACATCACGGAGCGCAAGCAGGCAGAGGAAACGATCCGTCAATCCGAGAAACGGTTTGCACAGATCTTTAACTCTAGCGCCATTGCCATCAGTGTCACGACATTCGAGGAGGGTCGGTATGTAGACGCGAACGATGCCTGGCTGAATCTCTTTGGCTATACTCGCGAAGAGGTGATTGGGAACAATACGCTCCAATTGAACATCTGGGCACAACCGGAACAGCGGATAGGGATGATCCGGCAGTTGAAAGCAAATGCCTCCGTGCGCGATTTTGAACACCTCGCCCGGACGAAAACCGGACAAGTACGCGACGTGCTCGTCTCCGCCGAGGTGACCGAAATCGGCAACGAGCGCTACAATTTGTCCATGGTGCTCGACATCACGGAGCAAAAGCGCGCCGCGGAAGAGCTGCGCCGCCAGAATATCTATCTGGCCGCCCTCCACGAGACCACGCTGGGTATCATGAGCCGGCTCGATGTGACCGAACTACTCGAGACGACGGTCACGCGTGCCGTCGACCTGGTGGGCGCGGAATATGGATGGGTTTATCTCGTGACGCCGGAAAAAGACGCCGTGCGGGCTACAACCGGAACAGGCCTATTTACGGGCAATATTGGCGCGCTACTCAAGGCCGGTGAGGGGCTCGCGGGCGCGGTATGGAAGACCGAACAACCGATCGCGGTCGCAGACTATCAAAGCTGGTCCGGTAGAGCATCTGTATTCCAGGGGCAGCCGATCGGACCCGTAGTAGGAGTGCCGCTTCGCTCTAGCGCGGAAGTCGTGGGCGTTATAGGCTTGACCCGCGCGGTGGCAGCCCCGCCCTTCCGTCCTGACGAAATTGACCTCATGTCACGGTTTGCACAACTGGCATCCATTGCTCTCGAGAATGCGCGCCTGCATACCTCTGTGCAAGCCGAGTTGTCAGAACGCCAGCGCGCCGAAGATGCTCTGGAACAGCGCCTGGAATTGGAACGCCTGATTACAAACATCTCTACCCAGTTCATTAATCTCGGTCCGAACGAGATCGATACCGGAATTCAACATGCCTTGCAAGCCATTGGCGAATTTTCCGGAGCGGACCGCAGTTATGTTTTTCAGTATTCCAAAGAGCGTGCCCGGATGAGCAAAACACACGAATGGTGTGCTCCCGAAATCGAATCGAATATTGAGCGGCTGCAGGATTTCTCACTGGATCATTTCCCGTACATTCACCAAACGATGATCCAACAGAATATCATGAACATCCCGCGCATCGCCGACTTGCCGCCGGAAGCGATAAACGAAAGAGAAGAATTCGAGCGGCAGGGGGTCAGGTCTCTACTCTGTGTCCCCATCGTTTATCGCGGCGTGGATATGGGCTATTTGGGTTTTCATACCGTCCGGAATGAGAAAAATTGGAACGACAGCCACGCCACGCTCCTCAAGATCACCGGCGAAATCTTTGCGAATGCGCTAGAGAACCAGCGCGCCCAAGCAGAAGTTCAAGCCGCCTATGAAAATCTGGAACGCCGCGTGCAAGAGCGGACTCACGAACTGGCAGCCCTCAACACGATTGCCTCGGTCGTCAGCCGCTCACTCGACCTCAGCGAAATACTGACGGCGGCATTGGAAAAAACGCTGGATGCCGTTGGCATGGAGTTTGGCGGAGCGTACCGGCTGGAAGAGTCTGAAGATGGGAATGGGGCTGAGATGACGCCGCGGCGCTTTTTAAATCCGCTGGTGTATCGTGGACTCTCGGAGGCTTTTGTGAGCCATGCCGGACAATGGTCACTGGAGCCAAGTTCCACGCAGGTTGCCCTCGAATCCGGTCAGCCCTTTGTTTGGAGGGTGGAGGAAGCATCTCCCAAGTTCGGGATGATGAATGCACTGATCGAAGAGGGAATTCAACAGGTTGTCACCGTGCCTCTATTGGCGCAGTCCAGACTGGTGGGCGCGCTCTACCTGGCAACCGGCAAAGCCCGATCTCTTGCTCCTGAGCAGTTGTCATTGCTATCCGCGATCGGTCAGCAGGTGGGTCTCGCGGTAGATAATGCGCGCCTCTACAAGGCAGAACAGGATCGGCGCGCGGAAGCGGAACGGCGGCGCCAGGTGGCGGAAGGCTTGCGTGAGATGCTCGCCATTCTGAACTCGATGCTCCCTCTAGATGAGGTTCTGGAGCACATTGTTTCGCAGGGGCGCAGGCTTTTGCAGAGCGATGCCGCCGCTCTCTTCCGTCTGGACCGCGAAAGCCAGATATTGTCGATCCA
>JBLMXX010000241.1:0-3201 GCA_050257995.1 Acidobacteriota bacterium
AACCGTCCGCAGTTATTGCTGGAGACGGTCCAATCCGTCTTGAAAAACATTGACCTGCCCGGCGAGATTGTGATTATTGACGACAGCGAGACACCCAATGTCGAGCTGGCTGCGATGAAAGACTTGGGGCCTTGCTTTGTCCGCTATATCTGGAGCAATTCCATCGGATTGAGCCGGGCGCGTAATGAGGGCATGCGGATTGCTTCGCATGAAATCCTTGCCTTTATCGATGATGATATGCAGGTCCCGTCCACTTGGTATAGAGCGCTCATCCATGCGGTCGTACAGGCGGGTAGGAAATCCGTGGTTGCTGGCCGAGTCCTCCCAGGACCTAATGAAAATCCGGGCAGCTTTGTGCCACCTCCGGAGACCAGTGATATACCTCATATATACGAAGGACGGATAGGCACCGATGTGTTGGCAAGTTTACACATGGCAATGTATCGCTCTGCCTTCGAAGAGGTTGGGGGATTTGATGAGAGACTGGGGCCTGGAACACGCTTCCCAAGCGCAGAGGACAACGATTACGGATTTCGGTTCCTCGAGGCGGGGTATCGAATTGTCTATGCCCCTGAAGCAATGATCTACCATCGGGCTTGGAGAGGGAGAAACGACTATTTCCCCTTGCGCTGGGCTTATGGGCGTGGCAAAGGTGGCTATTACACAAAGTATTTGAGTCTTAAAGATTCCTACATGCTGCGCCGGATGTGTTGGGATATAGGATTTCGATTGCTTCGCTTTCCGTGGCGCTTGCTGCATCGTCCGCAATTGGCACTCGGCGATCTGGTTTATGTTTGCGGAATACTTTCGGGTGCGGCTGAGTGGGTGTGGACAGGACGAGGCAAGCAGCCATTTGCTCGTATCCCGGAAAGGACCCAGGGAGCATAATGGGGATGCTAGAGAACGTGACCAGAGAAGAGACGCCCGTGTCTACCCGGTTGGACCTTCCACCCTCATCTCTCATCATTTGCTCGCGGAATCGACCCCAGATGTTGAGCGAGACGGTGGCATCTATCCTCGGCGCGGACGACGTTCCCACAGAATTGATCATTATCGACCAGAGCGATCATCCGAATCTCTATTTGAAGGAACTGGGTACCGATCGCCCGTGCAAAATCCAATATATCTGGACAGACATCATCGGTTCCAGTCACGCCAGGAACCGGGGGGTCCTGGCCGGATCATATGATATCGTTGCCTCGATCGACGACGATATGTGGGTGGCGCCGACCTGGTACGGTGCACTCGTGCGAACCCTCGTCCAGGGCGGTCCCCGGTGCGTCGTGACGGGACGGGTGATGCCGGCGCCGACCAAGGATAAAAACTCTTTTGTGGTAGCGGTCCACCCGTGGGAAGAGCCAAAGGTGTACGCCGGACGCATTGGCAGAGACATTTTGGCTTCGGGACATATGGCGATGTATCGCTCTGCATTTCAGGAGATCGGCGGATTTGACGAACGGCTCGGGCCTGGAACTCCATTTCCGGGAGCCGAAGACAATGATTATGGCTTTCGTTTGCTCGAGGCAGGGTACCGGATCATTTACCAACCCGACTCGGTCATTTATCACCGCGCGTGGCGAAGCAACCGCGATTATGTCCCTCTTTTTTGGAAATACGGTCGTGGACAGGGCGCTTTCTATGCCAAGCATTTGACATGGCGGGACCGCTATATGCTGCGCCGCATGGCGGGGGATTTCGGGCGATATCTCCGATTATTGCCTGAGCGCATCCGGAAGGGCCTTCTCACCCAACTGCTAGGGGCTACGGCTTTTGTTTTGGGTATCATCTCAGGCGCAGTGCAGTGGCGCCTGACGCAGAGAGAGACGCGGTCATGATTCAAGCGAGCGTTATCATCGCGACCTACAATCGCGCAGAACGTTTGCGCGCCTGCCTGCAAGCACTTTGCCAACAGACCCAACGGACTGATGATTTTGAGGTCATCGTCGTCGTGGACGGCTCGACCGACGGCACGCGCGAAATGCTCGAATCGTTCCAGGCGCCTTACGCATTACGCAGCATCGACCAGAGGAACCAAGGTCAGAGTGTCGCCTTGAACAATGGCACCGCGGCGGCCGCCGGCGGGATTTGCATTTTCACGGATGACGACATTGCCGTCGGTCCTACACTCGTCTCTGACCATCTCCGTCTGCACCGCGAGCGGGATCGCATGGTCGGCATTGGGCAGATGACGTTGAAATTGCCTCCCGGCGCAGACTGGTACGCCCAGAACTACGCGCACGATTGGTGCGGGCATTATGCCGAACTCAACCGGGAAACGCGCCAACCCAATTGGGAGGACTGCTTCGGCGGCAATATGTCCGTAGACCGCGCCGCATTTCTCCACGTAGGCGGGTTCGCCGCTGATCTGGTGCGCGGCTATGATATTGAACTGGCTTATCGGCTTGCCCAAGAGGGATATTCCTTCGCCTATCTTCCAACTGCATTGGGCGACCAGGATGAGCGCAAGGGACTGGAAGCCCTCGCACGCGAATCCGAGAAATCCGGCGCCGGATGCGTTGAATTATTCAGGCGCTATCCATCTCTACTCAGACTCATCGGCGCCTTTCCCGAACAGCGACCTTTATGGGCTCTGTCATGGCGCATTCTCATGTCTCTCGACGTCTCTCCAGGTAACCTTGAGCGCGCGAGACGACTCCTCGGCAACCGTGCCGCCAATCACGAGGGCTATCGCTTTATCAAGCAATACGCGTTCTGGAAGGGTGTTCGTCGCGCCATTTGCGATCAAGACACATGGAAGCGCTTGACATCCGGGGTGCCTGTTCTAATGTATCACGCCTTTGGGTCTGCAGGAGAGGCGCCGAGCCGCTACATTATGCCCGCGCGCCGCTTTGCCATGCAAATGTCCTGGCTGAAACGGATGGGGTATCACGTGCTTGGGCTGGAGGAATTCCTGCGCTACCGCCGGGAACACCGCCTTCCGCCGGCTCGCTCCGTTGTGATCACGATCGACGACGGGTACATGGACACCCGGTCTGTGGCGTATCCCATTTTGCGACGCTTGAATTTCCCTGCCACGGTCTTTCTGGTGACCGGCAAGATCGGAGAGGTAAATGATTGGGACGGCCAGAGTGAATTGGCGAGGAGACCGTTGTTGTCATGGTCAAGCATGCACGAGATGCTCCAAGGGGGCATTCAGTTCGGTGCACATACGCGCACCCATCCTGATTTGACGACCTGCTC
>JBLMXX010000242.1:0-4133 GCA_050257995.1 Acidobacteriota bacterium
ATGAAATGCTTGGCTGTTGCCGCGACCATCGGCGATCCCTCCTGCAACCCGTGTATGTATGCCGCGCCCAGCGACGCCACCAGGTCCGTGCTTTCGCCATAGGCCTCGTAGGTGCGTCCCCAGCGAATATCTTGCGGCACCGCGACGACCGGCGCAAAATTCCAAAAGATTCCCACGGCAGCCATTTCTTCCGCGGTCGCGCGACCGATGCGTCGCACGAGTTCGGGGTCGCGGGTCGCGCCGAGACCGATGTTGTGCGGGTAAAGGGTCGCGCCGCGCAGTCCGCCGAAACCGTGCACGGCATCCACGCCGTAAATCAGCGGGATGGCGAGTCGGGTCTTGAGCGCGGCGCTCTGATACCCGGATACCATTTTGAGCCAGCCGCCCTGATCGTCCGGTCGAGGCGCGCCGTCGCCGCCGCTCAGTACCGAACCGATAAACCGCGCGGTGACATCGCCGGGCTTGATGCTGCCGTTCTCGACCTGGGTCATCTGCCCGATCTTTTCTTCGAGCGTCATCCGCCCCAGCAGTTCTTCGACCCGTGCGCTGACCGATGACCCGGCATCGCGAGCGACTGGGGTCGTTGGCGCCGCCGTCGCCGCCTCTGTTTGTGCGGCGCGCGTCCCGGTTACGGTCGCCGGGATGGGCTCGCCTCTCGCACATCCCATCAAAACGGCGAAAAAGAGCAAGAGCCAACCGAAGCGCATACGCAAATTCATAGAGTGTGATCCTAAATGGCGTGCCTATGGTGTCATTCCGACCGAAGGGACCCTGGCACTTGCGTTCCCGCCACCCCACAGGTCCTGATTTGCATAGGCAAATCAGGGGGTCCGAGGGAGGGCAAAAGGGAATCCCGTTCATTGAACGAGATTCTTCGCTACGCTCAGAATGACACCCAAGAGCGACCTCGCAACAATCCTGTTCTATCCCACCATCACCTGCACGTGCACTCGCGTGGTGCGCTCATCCGGCAGAGGCACAACATCGCCATCTACCGGCTTGCCATCCACGACGAGCGACGGAGCATTGCCCTCGCCTGTGCGCTCGACCTCGATGGCATACGTCACACCGCGAAACACGCGCGTCGCTCTAAAGCCGCTCCAATGAGACGGAATGACGGGCGCAATCTGCAAGCCGTCGAACGTGGGGCGAATGCCGAGAATCCACTGCGTAATGGCGACATAGTTCCACGCCGCCGTGCCGGTCAGCCAGGAGTTTTTGGCCTCGCCATACGTCGGCGCGTCGCGCCCGGCGATCATCTGCGCGTACACGTACGGCTCACAGCGATGGATTTCGCCGATCTCCTCGCGTGCCGAAGGATTGATCCGCAAATAGTAATCGTGCGCCCGGTCGCCGTGCCCGAGCGTCGCTTCGGCGATCACGATCCAGGGGTTGGCGTGGCAAAAGATGCCCGCGTTCTCCTTGTACCCCGGCGGATATGACGAGATCTCGCCGAGGTGCAAATAATACCGTGAGTAGGCGGGCTGCTGCAGGATGATCCCGTGCGGCGTCGCCAGGTGCGCGTGGACGGACTCGAGCGCCTTTTCCGCCTTGCCATCCGACCGTCCCGCGCCCGCCATGATACACCACCCTTGCGGCTCGATGAAAATCTTGCCCTCGGCGCATTCGCGCGAGCCGACCTTGCGACCCGCGTCGTCGTACGCGCGCAGGAACCACTCGCCGTCCCAGCCGTCTCGCAGGATCGCCGCGCGGATCCGGTCCGCGGCGTCCTGAAAGTCCCCGGCTTGGGTGCTGTTCCCGCGCCGCCCGGCGATGGCGGCGAGTTCTGTGGCGGCGACGACGAACAACCCGGCGATCATCACAGACTCGGCGGTCTTGCCTTCCCGGTTCGTCGTCGTCTGGAATGATTCTCCCGGTGTATCGGAAAAACAGTTCAGGTTCAGGCAGTCGTTCCAATCGGCGCGCCCGATCAACGGTAGCCCGTGGGGTCCCAGCCGCTCCAGCGTGTACGCAAAGCTCCGCTGGAGATGCTCGTACAGCAACCGGTCGGAACCGGCGCGGTGGTCGAATGGCACCGCAGTGTCCAGGATGCTCCAATCGCCGGTTTCCTTCAGGTAAGCCGCCGCCGCGAGCACCAGCCAGAGCGGGTCGTCGTTAAAGTTGCTCCCGATCGCGTCGTTCCCGCGCTTGGTCAGCGGTTGGTACTGGTGATATGCCCCGCCGTTCTCGAACTGGGTCGCGGCGAGATCGAGGATCCGCGCGCGTGCGCGCGCCGGCACCATGTGGACGAAACCGAGGAGGTCCTGGTTCGAATCCCGGAAACCCACCCCGCGCCCGATCCCCGATTCAAACAGCGACGCCGAGCGCGAGAGGTTGAAGGTCACCATGCACTGGTAGGCATTCCAGATGTTCACCATCCGGTTCGTATGCGCGTCCGGTGTGTCCACTTGCAATTGCGCCAGCAGGCGGTCCCAATAGGCGCGCAGACCCTCGAACGCGGCGTCGACGTTCGCGCGGTCCAGGTATTTCGCAATCACCGGCTTGACCGTGCGCCGGTCGATCGTCTGCGATCCCGGCGGATCGAATTTGGCGTCCGGAGGGTTTTCGTGATAGCCGAGCACGAACAAAAGAGTGCGCGATTCCCCCGGCCCGAGCGTCACGCGCACGTGGTGCGAGCCGATGGGCGCCCAGCCGTGCGCTTCGGAATTGGACGACTCGCCGCGCTCGACCGCCAGCGGGTTCTCCCAGCCGCGGTAGGAACCCAGGAAAGACTCGCGCTGCGTATCGAACCCGCTCAACGGCTCGGAGCAGGCGAAGAACGCAAAATGGTTGCGGCGCTCGCGGTATTCGGTCTTGTGGTAGATCACCCCGTCCGCGATTTCAACCTCGCCGGTACTGAAATTGCGCTGGAAATTGGTCGCATCCTCCCACGCGTCCCAAAGGCAAAACTCGACGCAGGAGAACACCGAAAGGTGTGCGGGCGCCGGTCGTCGATTCGCGAGCGACAACTGCCAGACCTCCAGGTTTTCTTCCAGCGGAACGAAATACTTGATCTCCGCTCGAATGCCCCGGTAGGTCGACCCGATGACGGTATAGCCCAACCCGTGGCGGCAGGTATAGTTGTCGAGATCGCGGCGGGTCGGCTGCCACGTCGGCGACCAATAGAGACGCTCCGTCGGGGAGTCTCTACCGTCATCGCGGAGGTAGATATAGCGCCCGCCGCTGTCCGCCGGGACGTTGTTATAGCGATAGCGCGTGAGCCGCCGCAGGCGTGCATCGCGGTAGAACGAATAGCCGCCCGCGGTGTTGGAGATCAGGCCGAAATAATCCCGGTTCCCCAAGTAGTTGATCCAGGGCAGCGGAGTGTCCGGTCGTGTGATCACGTATTCACGCCGTGCGTCGTCAAAGTATCCGTAGCGCAAAAGTCAAACCGCCCTTCCTGGCCAAGTCGCCACATAAAGAACAGGAGCATTGCTCCCAATGCACCTGTCATTTTCCAAAGTGGAGGAGAAGAATTCAAATCATTATCGGATGGCTTGTTCGGTTTGCTTGTCGAACAGGTGCAAGCGGTCCAGGTTCATCATCACTTCGAGCGCTTTCCCCGTCCGCGCCTGGCTCCGCGGGTCGACCTTCGCCACATACGTCTTCGCCCCACTCACCAGATACAAATTAATCTCACTCCCCAACGGCTCCATCACATCCACCTGCGCCTGCACCGCCGCTCCGTTCGTCCCACTCGGCGTATACGCCCGGTCATGGATGTCCTCCGGGCGGATCCCCATCACCACCGTCTTCCCCACATACCCCGCCAGTTTCTCTTTCCGATCCCCCGGCACCGGCAGCCGGAATGCCCCCGTGTCCAAATACGGCTCCTCCCGGCTACCCCCCACCGTCGCATCGAAAAAGTTCATCGCCGGACTCCCAATGAACCCCGCCACAAACGTGTTCGTCGGCAGGTCGTACAGGTTCTGCGGCGTGTCCAACTGCTGCAGAATCCCATCCTTCATCACCGCAATCCGGCTGCCCATCGTCATCGCTTCCGTCTGGTCGTGCGTCACGTAGATGAAGGTCGTCTCCAAGCGCTGGTGCAGCTTGCTGATCTCCGCCCGCGTCTGCACCCGCAGCTTGGCATCCAGGTTCGACAGCGGCTCGTCCATCAGGAACACCTTCGG
>JBLMXX010000243.1:0-7024 GCA_050257995.1 Acidobacteriota bacterium
CGAGAGTCTCTTTATCGATATCATGATGAATGCCGGCATCGTTTTCTACGCGGCACAGGAGACGAACGATGCCGAATTGCAGCACAAGGCCATGCAGCATTGCCTGACCACGCGCAAGTACTTGGTGCGGGGTGACGGGAGTACTTCGCACGAAGGAATTTTCAACACCGAGACGGGCGAGTTCCTGCGGCAGAGCACGCACCAGGGTTGGCGCGATGATTCCTCCTGGGCGCGCGGGCTGACCTGGGCGCTGTACGGTTTCGGCACTGCGTATTATTTCACGCGTGACGTGCGATTCCTGCAAACTTCCGAAGCATGTGCCGACTATTACATAGAGCGCACGCCGGAGCACGGTGTCGCGCCGAATGACTGGGACGAACCGGAGCCCCAATTTCAGTATGAGAGTTCGGCCGCCGCCATTGCGGCGAGCGGTCTTTTGAATCTTTCCCGGCTGACGGGCGATCTCGCCCATGCCCGCTTGTACCGCGATTATGCGTTCCGCATCCTCGACACGCTCACCGGTCTCGAATTTCTGGCGGCTGACACGCCGGGCTGGGAGGGCATACTCAAGCATGGCATGTACCACCAGCGCCGAGGACTCGGGGTGAATGAGAGCGTGATGTGGGGGGATTACTTTTTCCTGGAGGCGCTGGCGAAAGCCGCCGCCCGGGGTGGACCCCAAAATGTGGCGGCAGAAAATGGCTAAGGTCGCACTCATCACGGGCGCGGCACGCGGGATCGGGCGCGGCATCGCCGTTGCCCTGGCGGAACATGGCTGGTCGATTGCCATCAATTACGTAGATAACCGTGAGGCAGCGCAGGAAACCTTGCAGAAGGTCGAAAAGGCCGGCGCGAAAGGCATCATCGTCCAGGCGGATGTGGCGCGAGCGATAGATCGCACGCGGCTTGTCGACAAAACGCTTGAATCCTTTGTACATATTGACCTGCTTGTAAACAACGCGGGCGTGGGTCCGCGCCAGCGCGTCGATATGCTCGAGGTAAATGAAGAAAGTTATGACTATGTGATGACGACCAACCTCAAGGGTCCCTTCTTTCTGACCCAACTGGTCGCGCACAAAATGATCGACGCTCTCGCGACGGTCCCAAACCCAAAGATAATCAATATCGGTTCGATCAGCAGTTATGCCAGCAGTACCAATCGCGCCGAATACTGTATCTCCAAAGCCGGCGTGGGAATGATGACGACGGTGTTTGCCGACCGGCTGTCCGAATATGGCATCCATGTGTACGAAATCCGACCCGGCATCGTCGAGACGGATTTGACGAGCAAGGTGAAAGAGAAATACGACCGGCTGATTGCGGATGGTGTAACGCCGATCAAGCGCTGGGGCCAGCCCGAAGATGTGGGGCGGGCTGTAGTCGCGATTGCCCAAGACCTCCTTCCGTTCTCCACCGGCGAGGTTATCAACGTCGACGGCGGCTTTCACCTGCGACGGCTGTAGGTCAGTGGATAGTGGATGGTGGGTAGTGGGAGTGACTTTAAGGGCGGGATAAACTGATTGGAGTTCAAAACCTGATGAGTTACCGGCGTATGGCGTCTTTCAAGACGGCAAGTGATTTGCACTCTTACCTGAGACGATCGGGCATCCCGCTCGATTTCGACGATGAGATAATGACCGGCCCGGAGGCGCCGCTCGCCCAGCCATACCAATTGCCGAACGGATCCTCCATCGGGAATCGTTTCTGCGTTTTGCCGATGGAGGGTTGGGATGGCACCCCCGACGGTTGCCCAAGTGAATTGACTTTTCGACGTTGGCGTCACTTTGGAGCAAGTGGCGCAAAACTTGTTTGGGGCGGTGAAGCGGTTGCCGTCCGGCACGATGGGCGCGCCAATCCCAACCAATTGACTATCGGCGAAGCAAACGTCCACGCTATCGCCCAATTGAGAGATGGGCTCGTCGCCGAGCACAAGAAGAATTTTGGCAATACTGACGATCTCCTGATCGGGCTGCAGCTGACTCACTCGGGGCGTTTTTGTCGCCCGAATGACAAGAAACGCTTAGAGCCAAAGATCCTCTATCACCACCCCTTGCTCGACCGCAAGTTCGGGGTACCCGCGGACTACCCGGTGATGACCGATGGCGAGATCACCCAGTTGATCGAAGATTTCGTGTTGGCAGCCAAAAGGGCCCGACGCGCCGGCTTTGACTTTGTGGATATCAAACATTGTCACAGCTACCTGGGTCACGAGTTTCTCAGTGCCATTGACCGGCCGGGACCATACGGTGGTAGTCTCGAGAATCGAACGCGCTTTTTGCGTGAGATCGTCGCCGGCATCCGCACGAATGTGCCAGGGCTCGAAATTGGAGTTCGCGTGAGTGCTTTCGATTTTGTGCCCTTCCGCCCGGGAGCAGGCGGCGCGGGCGAGCCGGAACCCTTTGCCGGTACCGTGTATCGTCATGCCTTTGGAGGCGATGGCACGGGACAGGGCATCGATCTTGACGAACCGAGAATGTTCATGGACCTGCTTGCATCGCTCGGGATCCGGATGGTTTGCATCACCGCCGCCAGCCCCTACTATAATCCGCACTTGATGCGCCCCGCCACTTTTCCACCGTCCGACGGCTACCAGCCGCCGGAAGATCCTCTCGCCGGGGTGGCGCGACTGGTGAATGTCGCGGCAGAGCTCAAGAGGCATCGTCCCGATATGATGGTGGTTGGATCCGCGTACTCGTATATGCAGGACTGGCTGCCGAACCTGGCGCAGTACGTCGTCAGAACCGGTGGCGCGGATTTTGTAGGACTGGGTCGGACCATGCTGACCTATCCCGAGATGGTGGCGGATGTGCTGGCGGGGAGACCTTTGCAGCGCAAGCGCATCTGCCGAACATTTAGCGACTGCACGACCGCGCCGCGCAATGGAATGGTCTCCGGCTGTTATCCGCTGGACGAATTCTACAAGCAGCGTCCCGAGGCGCACGAACTTGAGGTCATGAAGCACAAGCATTCGTAAGAAGAAAAGGAAAAGATGCCGAACGCCTATCAATTTGTCCGATATGAAAAAAAAGGACATCGGGCTTACGTCACCCTGAATCGGCCGCAAGTGCTGAATGCAATACACCCGCCGCTCAACCAAGAGTTGCTCGACGTGTGGACCGATTTTATTCACGATCCTGAGATGTGGGTGGCGATCCTGACAGGCTCCGGCGAGCGCGCGTTTTCCGCCGGCGCAGACTTGAAATATCGGACGACAGAGGCAAACGAGCATGGCCTGCGCTATCCCGAGGCACCGCGGCGTCATATCCTGGAACGCTGTTACAAGCCGGTAATAGCCGCAATCAACGGGTACGCGGTGGGTGGTGGATTGGAGCTCGCCCTGCGATGCGATATCTTGATCGCCGCCGAACATGCCCAACTCGGATTACCGGAGCCGCGGCGCGGCCTGCTGGCGGATGAGGGCGGCGTGATCAAGTTGCCTCGTCGCCTGCCTTACCACCTTGCGATGGGACTCGTCCTGACGGGCAAGCTCATTACAGCACAAGAAGCATATCGGATTGGGTTGGTGAATGCCGTCGTACCGATGAAGGAATTGATGCCCGCGGCAGAAAGCTGGGCCACAGAGGTACTTGAGTGCGGCCCGCTGGCCGTCCAAGCCGCCAAGCAAATTGTTCTCGAAACGTGTGACCTCTCGGAGATAGACGCAGCCAACCGGGTCGAATCCCTGGAAGCTGTACGGCGAATGCGAGAGTCGCAGGACTATGCCGAAGGTCCGCAGGCATTTGCCGAAAAACGCAAGCCGGTCTGGCAAGCCAAGTAAATCGACGAACCAGGAAAAGAATCAAGAATGAGCGATAATCGTGCTGCGCTGGAAGGAATCCGCGTCCTCGACTTTAGCCACGTTTTCCAGGGCCCTGTGGGCACCCAACTATTCGCGGACTTTGGCGCCGACGTGATTAAAGTGGAGCGACCGGGACAAGGCGATTGGAGCCGCGATTGGGGTCCTTTTATTCGGGACGTGAGCATGCCATTTGCGAGTTTGAACCGGAACAAGAAAAGCATCACGCTCGACCTGAGAAAAGAGGCTGCCAAAAGGATTGCCCAACAACTGGCCCAGTCTTCTGATGTGCTGGTGCACAACTTTCGCCCTGGTGTGATGGACAAGCTGGGTTTGGGGTACGAATCGTTGAGCCAGTTGAACCCGCGGTTAGTCTATGCGAGTTCGAGCGGTTGGGGCGACGATGGACCCTATGCACGACGTGCCCGCCCGGGGCACGATCTGGTCGCACGCGCCGAGGCGGGATGGTTCATCGATCTAGGTGAGGGTGAGCCACCCATTCCGGGTGGGATTTCGATCGACTATCCGACGGGTCTGATGCTGATGATCGGAATCCTGATGGCACTCGTCTCGCGCGAGCGCACTGGAAGTGGGCAATTAGTCACTACTGACTTGTACAGCGTCGCCTTGCACGCGCACGCATGGGACGCTGCCGAACTGCTCAACCACGACCGGATCGACCACAGAGGGGGCGTGGGCATAACGGAAGACGCGATTCAAAAGGCATTTCGCACACAGGATGGCTATATCGAGTTGTCGCCGGTCTTTTCACAAAATGCGCTCCGCGATATTTCAGTGGCCATGGGACTGGGTGACCTATCGCAAGACCCACGGTTTCACGCCGATGCTGACCGGCTTGCGAATGCGGGAGAATTGAACGCGCTGCTCGCCCAGCGTTTTCTTGACAAGTCGACCGCAGAATGGATTGCCGCGCTGGAACCGCAAGGTGTGCTCTGTGGCGAAATTCGCTCTTTTGAAAAAGCCACACAGGATCCGCAAACGAGTGCTAATGAGATGATCGTCGAAATGGAGCACCCGCGCGCCGGTAAGATGCAGTTTCTGGGAACGCCCGTGCGCTTGCATTCGACTCCGGCCACGTTTCGCATACCGCCACCCGACCTCGGGGCAGATAACAAAACAGTGCTTGCAGACCTGGGCTACACGGTAGAGCAAATCTCAGATCTGGAACATCAAGGCGTGCTGGGATAAGGAGGAAACCATTGGAAACAAAACTTGCTTCGAAAAGCCATGCGGTCACCATCAGCCCTGACCAACCGTTCGTGGTGATTGGCGAACGGATCAACCCCACGCGCCGCAAGGCACTGCTCGAGTCGCTGGTCGCCGGCGACTATGGGATTGCGCTTCAGGATGCGCGCAACCAGGTGGCGGCAGGGGCGCAGGTGTTGGATGTGAATGCGGGAGTCCCGGGCGCGGACGAGCCGAAACTCATCGCCGAACTCACCCACGCCATCCTGCAGGAGGTTGATGTTCCCCTCTGTTTCGACAGCGCCAATCCCGCCGCGCTAGAAGCGGCTTTGTCGATCTATAACGGCAAAGCTCTCATCAATTCCACAACGGGCGAAGAAAAGATGCTAAACGCAGTGCTCCCGCTGGCGGCCAAATATCACGCTGCAGTCATCGGAGTCATCACCGACGAGAACGGGATCTCACCGACACCAGAAGGGCGGCTGGCGGTCGCGCGCAAGATCGTCCAGCGGGCGGCCGATTACGCAATTCCGGCGGATGATGTGGTCATCGATTGCCTTGCGCTCACGGTCGGCGCGGACTCGAATGCCGGACGCGTGACTCTAGAGACCATGGCGCTCGTCCGGAAGGAATTGGGGCTCAACCTTTCGCTAGGGGCAAGCAATGTCTCCTTTGGGCTGCCAGACCGCAAGACGATCAACTCGGCGTATCTTGCACTAGGCATCGCGCGCGGGTTGACGACTGCTATCACCGACCCCACCGTGCCGGAACTGCGCAACATGGTCCGCGCGTGCGACCTATTGACCGGGCACGACGAGTACGCCATGCGCTGGATCAAATCCTACCGCGCTGCTCAGAAGGCGAGCCGTGCATCGATGTTTCTGGGGCAAGAGCACCTTGGACTCTATCCGCATCGGGCGAGCGCCGCGGAGATTGCAGCATGGTACGAAAAGATGTTTGGCTTCAAGTGCGAGGAAGGTGAACTCTCGTTTTTCCTATCCGGCCCCGGAGCCGGTCGCATCGAAATCATGAAACAACCGGCAGACTTTCACTGTCATGTAGCGATCCTGGTTTCCAATTTTGAAGATGCCGTGGCGGCTCTGAAAAGCAAGGGAGTGGCCTTCAAGGAGCCCGTCCTCCAGCCCAAGCGAAAGCTCATTTATTTGCAAGAGCCGGACCCGGATGGCAACCTCGTCCACCTGTTGTGGCTGGCGGAGTCGTAATCGTTATCGTCTCCTTGCAAGATTCGGTACAATCATTTATACTCCATTCCCCAGGAAGGAATGGAGTATTTGTTTTGGATGAGAAGAGACTCGGCGACAGGATAACAGAAAAGGCGCGGTCGGTTGGATTTGACCTCGTCGGCGTCGCGGCACCCATACCCCCACCGAACTCTGAGAAATTGGACGACTGGTTGCATGCCGGGTATGCCGGGGAAATGGCTTACCTGGCGCGCCGTTCGGCTGAAAGGAAAAATCCCCAGCGCCTAATGCCGGAGGTGCGTTCCATCCTGGTCCTGGGCAAGCATTACCGGTCCGCAGAGCCACTTGAGCAGTATTGGCACGACCCTTCGCGGGGGCGTATCTCCCGTTATGCCTGGGGAGGTGATTACCACAATCTTCTTCTACCCCGTCTAAAGACACTGCTGCAATTCATAGAAGAGGAGTGCGGCCAGTCACGGCGTGCCCGGCCGTATGTCGACACGGGTCCCGTCATGGAACGCCCGATTGCTGCCGCCGCCGGACTGGGCTTTATCGGGAAGCATACCTTGCTCATCCATCCGAGGCATGGTTCCTGGTTCTTCCTGGCGGAAATCCTGCTCGATCTGCGATTGGAGCCAACGCTCGAGCCCGTTCGCGCGGGGTGTGGCACTTGCCGCCGGTGCCAGCAGATATGTCCGACGCAAGCGTTCGCGAGCGATTATGTTCTCGATGCCCGTCGTTGCATTTCGTATCTCACGATAGAGATGAAAGGTCCTATCCCACGTGACCTACGCCCCTTGATGGGCAATCATATCTTTGG
>JBLMXX010000244.1:0-6515 GCA_050257995.1 Acidobacteriota bacterium
GCGTCCTGCGATTTGCCCGTCAGCCGCCCCATCATGCCGAAATCGATGAGCCCGGTGGAGCCATCCGGGAGCACGAGGACATTGCCCGGGTGTGGATCGGCGTGGAAGAATCCAAATTCAAAGACTTGGCGCAGCATCAACCGCACGGCATTCCCGGCTACCGCGTGCCGGTCGATTCCGGCGGCATCCAGTGCCGCGAGATCGTTTACCTTGATGCCGTTGAGGCGCTCCATCGTCAATACACGCTTGGTGGTCCATTGCCAGTACACACGGGGGATATAGATGCCGGGGTCGCCTGCAAAGTTGCGTCGGAAAAGGTCGGCGTTATTCCCTTCGCAGGTGTAGTCGAGTTCGTTCCTCAGGCGGTAGGCAAACTCGTCGACGAGGGAAGAAAGATCATAGTCCCGCCCCAGTTGAGAGTGTTGCTCTGCCCATTCCGCCATCCCCGTCAGGATTTCCAGGTCCTCCGCGCACAGTTCAAGAATCCCAGGGCGAACGACTTTGACGATCACTTGCCGCCCATTCTTGAGGGTCGCGCTGTGGACCTGACCGATGGACGCGGACGCGATCGGTTCAGGCTCGATGGAGGTATAGATTTCTTCCGGCGGCGAGCCGAGTTCATCCCAGAGGATCTGGCGAATCTGGTCGAAACTCGCCGCCGGCGCGGCATCCTGAAGCTTGGACAGCTCGGCGACCATGTCCGCGGGGAGGAGATCGGGACGCGTACTGAGGGCCTGTCCCAGCTTAATGAAGGTCGCATCCAATTCGGAAAGGGCTAACCGGAAACGCTCGGCCGTCGTCAACTTGTTGTCGCGAACGGGCCGCATCCAGTGACCGAACAGGGGCAATTCGCCCAGTCCGAGTTGTGCAATCACGGAGCCGAGCCCATGCCGGGTGAACACCGCGGCGATCTGCTGGGTACGGCGGCGCAATCGTCCACTCGCAAACCACGGCAAGGGCAAGAAGGTCCGCATAAGACTCAGACCGAAGTATTGATTTTGATCGCCTTGGGACGAATCTTTTCGCTCTTGGGCAGGCGGAGCGTCAGCACGCCATCTTGAACCGTCGCCTCGGCATTTTCCGTGTCGAGCGCCATCGGCAGGTTGATCGAGCGGACAAAGTTGGAAGCGCGGCGCTCGCGACGAACGTACATGGCGCCCTTGAACTCTTCATCCTCTTTCAGTTCGCCCTTGATGGTGAGGGTGCTTTCGAGGTAGGTGATGGAAATGTCGTCCGCTTTCATCCCCGGCAGGTTCGCGCGCACGATGATTTCGGGTCCGATGTCCATTACATCCACCGGCACAAAGACCGATGCCATCGCCGAAGGCGCGAAATCGAGCGGCGAGGACGGGCGCTCGCCCAGCAGTTGGCGCAGCGCGTCGCGCATGGGCGCCGATTCGTCAATAGGGTCAAATCCCAACCAGTTTCTCATGCCAATCCTCCTTTAGGGTCGGAACGGAAATAAGTTGCCCACTCGGGCTCACACCAGAATGGGCTGGAACGTCCAGGGCAAATCATTTTCGGTCGTAGAGTCCTCTGGCTGCAGATATCCTCCTGCACAAGCGGCTAAACGACACCGTCCATCTTACTGATTTAATTATACAAACTTGGCGCAGAATTGGCAAACTAAGAGCATCTTCAGACGACCCTAAAATCAATCGTCGCGAAGATACGCTAGAATTCGAGCCGAGGGGGCGTCCATGAGGCGCCGCTGTGCGGCGCGTTATCGTCGCCCTCCCGTGGCTCTAAAATTCCCGATAAGCTCGTCTGAAGATGCTCTAAGAGCCCGCCAAAATGCCATTGACCTCTTTCAACTCCTCCGGCGTGAGGGCCCAATCGCCCGCTTGAGCGTTATTCAGCACCTGTTCCAGTTTCGTGGCGCCGGAGATGACGGAGCAGACCGCCGGTTGTGCCAGCAGCCAGGCGTGGGCAAGTTCGTTCACACCGTGCCCGCGTGCTTCTGCCCAAGCCGACAACAGGTCGATCTTGGTGTAGTAGGGGTCGATCATATAACGCTGGACGTAAGTGCTCGTCTCACCGCGCGAGCCGGGGGGCGCGGCTTGACCGCGCTTGTATTTGCCTGTCAAGAATCCTCCCGCGAGAGGGAAAAAGGGCACGAGCCCCACATTCTGCGCTCGGCAGTAGGGAATCAGTTCCTGCTCGACACTCCGTTCGAACATATGGTAATGGGCCGTGATGACGACAAAGGGCGACCAACCGCGGACCTGCGCCAGCAGATTGCTGTACGCAAGCTGCCACGCCATGAACTGCGACGCGCCGATATACCGCACCTTGCCCGCGCGGACGAGGTCCTCCAGGCCGCGCAGGACTTCGTCAATCGGAGTGGAGGCATCCCAGCCGTGCAGGTAGTACAGATCGACGTGGTCGCTCTGTAGTCGCCGCAGGCTGGCGTCGATTGCGTTCATCATGTGATAGCGGGAGGCGCCCTTATCGTTGGGACCTTCGCCCATCCCAAACGAATATTTGGTCGCGACCACGAACCGGTCCCACCGGCCCTTCAATGCGATTCCGAGTCTCTCTTCCGATCCTCCCTGGCTGTAGACGTCGGCAGTGTCGACGAAATTTATGCCCCGCTCCGCGCCCGCCGCGATAATATCATTCACGGTTGCCTGCGTGACGACTTGGGTCCCAAAGCGGTTGGTCCCGAGCCCGACGACCGAGACGCGCGCGCCGGCTTTTCCGAGTTGTCGGTATTCCATAATGAAGAACTCCTTTGCCTATTTGACCTGCTGTTCGGCAAATGCCAGCGCGCCGAGGACCCCCGCCTGCTTGCCCAACTGCGGCGCGACCACGTAATCGTCAATGCCTTGCAGTATCTCCGGCGCGCGAATGTAACCGTTGAGCAATTCCTGGATCTGCCGCCGCACCCGGGGCAGCAGGCGCGGCTGGTCCATCACGCCGCCTCCGATGATGATTCGCTCTGGTGAAAGTGTGCAGACCAAATTGGCGGTGGCGAGAGCGATATAGCGCGCTTCCAGCTCCCAGGCCGGATGATCCGGCGGCAGGGTTTCGCCTTTCTGTCCCCAACGCTGTTCAATGGCGGGACCGGCTGCAAGCCCCTCAAAGCAATCGCCGTGGTAGGGGCAAAAACCAGGATAAGGATCGACAGCCCAATCATGGGGAATGCGAATGTGCCCCATCTCGGGATGGACCAGACCATGCATCATCTTGCCATTGAAAAGCCCCCCTCCGCCGATCCCGGTGCCAATGGTCAGATAGATAAAGGTGTCCAATCCCTGTGCTGCGCCCCAACGATGCTCCCCCAAGCCCGCGATATTCACATCCGTATCGAAACCGACGGGGATGGAGAGCGCTCGCCGGATCGCGCCGGCGAAATCGGTGTGCCCCCAGCCGGGCTTGGGGGTTGTGGTGATAAAGCCGAAAGAGGGAGAAGCCGGATTCGGGTCCACAGGACCGAATGAACCGATACCGATAGCAGCCAGGTGACCGCGTCGGGATTGCTCTTTGAAAAATGCGATGGCGCGGCCCAGCGTTTCCTCCGGCGTGGTCGTCGGAATCCGGACCGTCGCCCCGACATCGTCGGGACCGGTGCCGACCGCGCAGATGAATTTCGTCCCGCCCGCCTCGATCCCGCCGTAAAAGGCGCCCATGGATTCCTCAGCAGATGATCCGTGATGTTATGAAATGACTATACACCATTTTAGAGATGCAAGTCAATCACAATGTCCAATCCTAATTTGACCCGGATGGGTTTTACCGGTAACATATCCGGGTGTGTTTAGACCGCCCGCATCCGCGCGGCAAGCGAGGTTGGATGGAATGACACAGGTCATGGTCAAATTCACAGGAGAGGTGTGGGACCGCATGGGGACGGGTCACGTCGATTTCGCATTCGAGGGAACGACCCTGGGCGCATTATTAGATTGCCTGCTCACCCGTTACAACGTGCGCGACCTGCTTTTTGACGAGAACGGCAAGATACGCTTTAGGTCTCGCATAACCGTCAATGGTCGCTTCTCGGATACTCTGGGCGGCATGGATACACCGGTCCGTGACGGGGATACCATCGTCTTGATGCGACCGGGCTTGGGCGCATCGTGAGCCGTTGCGCGACAAGGCTTGGAGGGGAGCATTGGAAGCCGACTGGTTCGAGCGCGTCCCAAAGGTCGAACTGCATTTGCATCTCGAGGGTGCCATTCCGCACGATGCTTTATGGGAATTGGTCAAAAAGTACGGAGGAGATGCCGCGCTACGCGATCGGGCATCGCTGGAGCAAAGGTTTCGCTATCGAGATTTTGCACACTTTATCGAAACGTGGGTGTGGAAGAACCAATTCCTTCGAGAGTACGACGATTTTACTTTTATTGCACAAGCGGTCGCGCGCGACCTCGCCGGGCAAAATATCCGCTATGTCGAAGCATTCTACTCTTCTCCCGATTTCGCGCGCTTCGGCTTAACCACGACCAGAATAACGGAAGCCATCCGCACGGGCCTCTCCCGCGTCCCTGGAATAGAGGTCGCGCTCGTCGCTGACCTGGTCCGCGATCTTGGTCCGGAACAAGCCGCCGTCACACTGGAGCAAGTTGCCGAGGTCAGAGACCTGGGAGTGATCGGAATAGGGATCGGAGGGTCGGAGCAGGAATTCCCGCCGGAACCCTTTGCAACGGTCTACGCGCGGGCGCGCCAACTCGGTTTTCACACCAGCGCGCATGCGGGCGAAGCCGCGGGAGCGGAGAGTATATGGAGCGCGATTCGCTCTCTGCGAGTGGAGCGGGTCGGGCATGGGACTCGCGCGGAGGAGGATCCGGCATTGCTGGACTATTTGGCGGAGCATCGCATACCCCTGGAGATGTGCCCTATTTCAAACGTGCGGACCGGCGTGGTGCCGTCCTTAAAGCATCACCCGGTGCGACGTTATTTCGAGCGAGGCATTCCCGTAACCATCAACACGGACGATCCCAAGATGTTTGGCAATAACCTGGCGGATGAATATCGCGTGCTGCAGAAGGAATTGGGCTTTTCCCGGGACGATATTCGCTCGCTGATTCTGCAAGGCATCCAATTCACCTGGCTCACCGAGGTGCGAAAGAGCCAACTAAGCAGGGAGTTTCAACAAGACCGTACCTGGCAATAATTCAGCATGATGGCCCCGTTTCTAGGTGAATGCGTTCAGTCCGGTGGTGTCTTTTCCCACCAAGAGTTTTTGGATTTGCGTGGTGCCTTCGTAAAGCGTGGCAACCTTGGCATCGCGCAGGAATCGCTCTACGGGGTACTCGTCAGAATAGCCGTAGCCGCCGTGCACCTGGATCGCATTGAGCGCGGCGCGCACAGCGGCTTCGGAGGCAAACCATTTTGCCAGCGATGATTCGACGCCGCCGGGTGAGCCCTGGTCTTTGAGCCAACCCGCGCGCCAGACCAACAGGCGCGCCGCTTCCAGATCTAGCCGCATTTCGGCGATCAGTTCCTGCACCAACTGGAATTTCCCGATCTTTTTTCCAAATGCTTGGCGCTCTTGAACGTACTTGACGCTCGCCTCCAGGCAACCCTGCATGATGCCAACACAGCCCGCGGCGACGCTGTAGCGCCCATCGTCCAGCGCCGACATGGCGACCTTAAAGCCCTGACCGATTCCGCCCAAGACATTCTCTTCGGGAACGCGCACGCCATCCAGGATCAGCTCTGCGGTGCTGGACGCGCGCAAGCCGAGTTTGCCCTTGATCTCGCGACTGGACCACCCCGGCATGCCGCGCTCGACCAGAAACGCGCCCATCCCCCTGGTCCGTTTCGCCGGGTCGGTCTGTGCAAAAATGATGGCGAGGTCGGCCACCCCGCCGTTGGTGATCCACAGCTTGTTCCCGCGCAATACCCAAGCGTCCCCGTCGCGGGTCGCGCGAGTTTGAAGGGCGGCGGCATCCGAGCCAACTCCGGGTTCCGTCAGGGCATAGCAGCCCAGCCATTCGCCACCGGCGAGCTTGGGAAGATATTTACGTTTTTGCTCTTCCGTCCCCCAGCGCAGGATCGGCATCTCAACCAGCCCGATCTGAACGGAGAAAACGCTCCGCACCGAAGAGTCAATCCGCCCCAATTCCTCAAGGATCAGGCCTTCGCTGATAAAGTCTAGTCCCATTCCGCCGTATGCCTCCGGCAAAGTGGGACCAAAAAAGCCGAGCGGAGCCATTTTCTTCACGATCTCGGCGGGGAACCGCTCGGCGTGATCGTTCTCACGCGCGAATGGCGCGATCTCTTTCTCCGCAAACTCGCGCGCCATTTGTTTGACCATGCGCTGTTGTTCGGTTAGGTTGAAATCCACTGCCTTTCACTCCGGTAACACGAGGGTGTCTGGCAGTATACTGCAAGTCGCCATTTGGTCAATTCGACCGCGTGTGGCGAGGCGGTGCCGCGCAAGAGTTTTTCACCGCCTCCTCCCTCCTATCACCGCTGAGGAACGATATCGACCCCAACCATCGCGTTCACCGTGCGTTCGTAGTATTCGACGTGGACATTGTGTGCGCCCGCGCGGAGATACCAGGTCG
>JBLMXX010000245.1:0-4976 GCA_050257995.1 Acidobacteriota bacterium
CGCGCGCCGACGTGCTGCTCGTCGATAAAACGGGAACGCTCACCCTGGGTCAGCCGCAGATCACCGATGTGGTTTCACTGAATGGAATGACCGAGCCCGAGGTCCTCGCGCTCGCGGCGTCGGCAGAACGGTACTCGGAGCACCCGCTCGCCCAAGCCGTGCGCGTCGCCGCGCGGGCACACCAGGCGCCACTGGTCGAACCGCAAAACTTTGAGGCGATCCCCGGCAAAGGCGTCCGCGCGCAGATCAATGGGTCCATCATCGCATTGGGCAATCGCCAGTTGGTTCCGTCCGCCGCTGCAGCGCCCGTGGCGCAAGCACTCGAAGCGCAAGGCAAGACGCTGCTGTTCCTGGCGCGCGACGATGAACTCATCGCGCTTATAGCCGCCGCCGATACCCTGCGTCCACAAGTGCCCATCGCACTGACGCAAGCACGGGCGCTGGGCATCCGGCACATCGAACTGCTCACCGGCGACAACGAACGGACTGCCGCCGCGCTCGCCGAAGAACTCGGCGTGGACTATCGCGCGAATCTTTTGCCTGAAAATAAAATAGACGTGGTCAAAGAATATCAGGCGCGCGGGCATACCGTCGTGATGGTCGGCGACGGGGTGAACGACGCGCCGGCGCTCGCGCAAGCCGACGTCGGTATCGCGATGGGCGCGGCGGGCACGGACATTGCGATCCAAGCGGCGCACATCGCGCTGATGTATGAGGATTGGGCGCGCGTGCCCGAGGTCCTGCGGATCGCGCGGCGCACGATGCGGATCGTCAAAATGAATCTGGCGTTTACGGCGGTGTACAATATCGTCGGGTTGACGCTGGCGGCGTTCGGCATCTTGCCGCCCGTGCTTGCCGCCGCCGCGCAATCCCTCCCCGATATCGGCATCCTCGGCAATTCCGCGCGGTTGCTGCGGCACGAACCAAAGGGTTGACCCGAATCGGGTTTCCCGCATCAATAGCAAGCGCCTGTCGTTCGACGCGTGTTGGCGTCGGCGGCAGGCGCTTTCATTTGCAGTGCAAGCAGAGAGTCAAAAATGGTCTAAAAATACCGGGTTGGGGGTGATGATTCCAATTAAAGCCGCGCGGATGAGAGGTCTCGAAATGAAAGTGCCACCCACTGGGGTGGCAGAGCCTGCCATGCGAGTGCTTTAGCCCCCGTCCCGCTTCAAGTATTTTTTGATGCAATGGACCGAGCCCAGATTTTGAGCAAATGGATGAAAGTCGGCTAGCTCGGTTACCGCAAACCCCAGCTTCTGCCAGATTTCTTTGTTCTTGGTATCGATGATCGCTAGATCAGCCCAGTCCCCATGACCATAGGTCGGCAGCCACACGCGCTTGCCTTCGTCGGTGATCTGTACGAGACAATTGTTCGCCGTCGCGAAATACCAGGTCCTCAACTTGTTGGCAGTGTCGTCGACGTAGGTCAAAGGCAATGGGTTGCGCGTCACCTCAAAACCTTGCTGCTCCAGGGTGCGTGACACATCGTCAAAGATTTCTGCCATCGCGTGGGGAACAGGAGCACGCCCCAGGAGGGCATCTGCCATGCTGGGCGACCCGACGACGAGACGATATTTCTTGGAACGACCTCGGCCCGCCAGGCTCACAAACATATCGATATGGAAAATGGGCTGGGCCTCCCCGGTTCCCAGATAGATCTCCTCTTGCCATGCCTCGCCATTGACGGTCACCGGCCGTTTTTCGTATGGCGGCACAGGAATCTTGCTTCCCACATAGATCAGCTTCCGTGTCGGATCGAAGGTCTTTTGATACAGCTCTTTGATAAACGCGGCGGGATCGACCCCATCGGGGATCCGGATATGTCCCGATTGCTCGACCAGGCGCAGGGTGTTGGAGGGATAATCGACCCCGATCAATACGAAATCATCTCCGATGAGCACATTGCCACCCTGAAAGTAGAGGGGCGATTGGGTGTTCTTCAGAGACGTTGCCGCGGCAACCAAATCGGATATGACGGCATCGCTGGCGCGGCGAAACGTAAACGGCTCTATAAAAAAAGTGGCTCGGGGCTTGCTCCCGATATCCTCGACGACCACATAGGGGTCTTCAGCCCAGACCAGGAACTGGAGATATTCGGGCGCCGCGATTACCGTAGCGCGTGAGGCGGCCTTCGCTTGCTTCAGAGCGGTGTTGAGATCATCGGCCACCGAGGGGTGGGTCAGGATGACAAATTTGGCGGTCGGGGGCAATTTCTTGAACAGGTCGGTGTAGACGCTGCCATACGAATATTCGCCCGCGGCATATGCAGGATACGTCATCAACAACGTCCTGATGCGACCGTGCGCGGACGAAACGATACGCGGCTTGACCGGTCCGGGTTTCAGCGGGCCGCGCTGGAGCTCTAGCGCACGGAACTGTGGTGATCGGCTTCGCAATGTTTCAATGCTTAGCCTGGGCTCTGAACGGCGCCGGAGAGATGCAGGCAGAGGAAGCGGGTTTTTGCGGATTGGGTGCAACTCGTTCAGTGGACTTGGCATCTCATACCTCCTTTATGCCCGATTGCCAGCACCATTAAACCAGAAAACTCCGGTTAATGCAAGACTATTAAGGGTTCGAAGAATCGAACCGCTCCCGGAGAGAATCCTTTCATAACTTTAGCGGAGTTCATTGACTTGACAAATTAGCATGCTATAATAGTGTCGCGAGTTGATCTTGTGATCGCGCAGGGGAGGCATTTTCGAGGTTCTCTATGGCGACGAGACACTGGAAATACCAGGAGGCATTGCAGGATTTCCGCGAGGCGCGGCAGCGGGCGGGTCTGCAGCAAGTGCTGGCGCGCCTGACCGGGAAATCGGACCGGTTGTTGTCGTACAACGAGGTGGTCCAAAAGCTGAGACTATCCGAAAGCATCGAGCGCGGTGTCCAGCCGATTCCGGTGAACGCGATCGTGGGCAGTGTCGACCGTTACACGGACTTTACGCGGTCCTTTTTGCCGCGCCGCGATGACGACCAGCAGCGGTGGGCGCACGTCAAAGTCGCCTACACCAACCCGGAAGGGAACGATTTGCCGCCGATTCAGGTATACAAGATCGGTGACGCGTATTTCGTATCGGATGGCAATCACCGGGTGTCGATCGCGCGGCTGGAAGGTCAGACGAATGTGGATGCGGAGGTGATCGAGGTGCAGACCGCCATCCCCCTCACCCCGGACATCCAGCCCGAGGACTTGATCGTCAAGGCGGAATATGCCGATTTTCTCGAATTGACCGGACTGGCCAAAGTGCGTCCGAACGTCGATTTGACCTTGACCGTCCCCGGCGGATACGCGAGATTGAAGGAAGAGATCGAGGTCCACTGCTATTGGAGCGAGCAAGAGCAACAGTGTGCCGTGTCTTTCCCAAAAGCCGTCGAGGTCTGGTATGACGAGGTGTACACGCCCGTCGCCGAGACCATTCGCGAGCGCGGACTGCTGCGCGGGTTCCCCAAGCGCACCGTGACGGATTTTTATTTGTGGGTCTCGGAACATCGCGAGAGTTTGGAAAAAGAGCTGGGCTGGACGATTCGCCCTCAAGCCGCCGTCGCCGAATGGGCTGCGCGAGGGAGCGGGCAAGCCGGCACCCAGGAGAGTTCTCCCGGGAGCTGGAGGAAAGCGAGACTGTTCGACCGCTACACCGAACGGCTCTTTATGGATATCCTGGTGCCGTTAAGCGGCACGCCGGAATGCTGGCAGGCGTTGGAGCAGGCACTCGCCATCGCCGCGCGCGAGGAGGCGCAACTGCACGGGCTGTACGTCGCCGCCTCCGAGGCGCAAAAAAAGAGCCGGCAGGCATTGGAGATTCAATCCCGGTTCGACCGACGGTGCGAGGCGGCGGGGATCGCGGGCAACCTGGCGATTGAAACCGGAGACGTGACGCGCAAGATCTGCGAGCGCGCCCTGCTGACGGACCTGGTCGTGCTGAACCTGGCTCATCCTCCGGGCACGGGTCTTGCCGCGCTGACCTCAGGACTGCGCGCCATCATCTGGCAATCGGCGCGTCCCATTCTGACGGTGCCGGGGAACGCGAGCCCGCTGGAGAGGGCGCTCCTCGCTTTTGACAGCAGCCCCAAGGCGCGGGAAGCGCTTTTTGTGGCAACGTATCTGGCGGAAAGATGGAAGACGGCGCTGACCGTCGTCTCCATCCGCGAGAAATCGGGCGCGGCATCGGGAGACCTGGATTACGCGCGGGAATATTTGGAACTGCATGAGGTTGAGGCGGATTTCGTGCAATCGGATGGACCCATCGATCGCGTGCTCCGGATCGCCGAAGAGCGTCAGGTCGATCTGGTGCTGATGGGCGGGTACAGCGTGTCTGCTTTGGAAGAGGTGATCGCCGGCAGCGCGGTCAACCTGATGCTCCGGCAAGCGCGCTGCCCGATCTTCATTTGCCGCTAAACTCGCGCGCGGCGCGCCGCGCCCGCTGCCACAGCCCCAGGAGCCACAGCCGGGGGCGAAGGCGCCGCCACAACCGGATGGCGAGCGCGCGGTCCGCTACCTGCGGCGGACGCGGGCTGTAGCACGACTGCAAGTACAACAGGGTCAGCGCGTCCACATCCTTCCCCACGCGCTCGGTTGTCATCTCCCATCTTCCCCGTCCAAGCGCCGCGAGGCGGTCCGCGACGCGCGCGGCTGTTTCGCTTGGCGTATCTGCCGGGCGCAGGGGAACGCCCAGCCCCCGCGCCAGACCGGTCATCCGGTAGTAAGCCGCCCCGATCGTCTCTTTCGGCGGCTGCCGTTCGAAGCGCCAACCGTCTAGGACGAGCAAGGCGACGCCTGCCAGCACGCACAGCGCGATGCCGGTCCCCAAGAGCGCGGTCCAGTTCGTGCTGCCCCAGGGCGACGGGGCGAAGGGCGGCCCCACGGTCCGCCCTTTGGATTCGGGCGCCTGCCATTCTCCGGTGCGCTGGATGGGCGCGCGCCCCCCGGTCGGCTCGAACTCGATCCAGCCATAGGGCGGGAAATAAATATCGACCCACGA
>JBLMXX010000246.1:0-8755 GCA_050257995.1 Acidobacteriota bacterium
GCGCGTTCCATCGTCATGCCCTGTCCCTCAGTCCACGCGGACGTGAGCGCGGCCGCATCCAGCGCCTGGCGCAGCCGCGTGACAAGGCGCTCGTATTCGACCTGGTTAGCGGGCCAGACCGAAGCGCCGGCGGCGCGGCGCTGCGCTTCCGCCGTCGCAAAGAGGCGCGCCCCCTGGACCATTTTGCCCTGCGCCCCCCACACGCCGGCAACGCCCGCCAGGCACTCGGCAATGCCGCCGCGGTTGTCATTCTCCCGCTGAATCGCAAGGCCTTCCCTGAAAAGAGTCAGGGCTTGCGCGTAATCACCTCGATGCTGCGCCACCCACCCGAGATTGTGGAGCAGACTGGGGATCTCGTCCTGGTCGCCCATCCCGCGGTAGGACGCGAGACAATCAGAGTACAGGCGTTCCGCCGCAGCATAGTCGCCCTCGCACCGCGCCAAATCTCCCAACCGGTTCAGCGCGGATTCCATCCCCGGGAGGTTGCCGGCGGCGCGGCATTTCGCCAGGCTTTCTTCCAGGTACGCGCGTGCGGTGGCGAAATCTTTTTGCAGGTAGGCGACCAGCCCAAGGTCTCCCAGTACCGAGCCCAGTCCCGTCGCGTCCCGCAGTTCGCGATAGATCGTCGCCGCTTCGCTCAAAAAATCCTGCGCGGCGTGCCAGTCATCTTGGTTGATGGCGATGTGCCCCAGGTGATGAAGCGCTTCCGCCATTCCGAAACGTTCCCCCATCGGACGGAAGAGGTCCAGGGCTTGTTCGCAATAACCGCGCGCCGCGGCAAAATCTTTTTGCTTCCAGAGCAAATACCCGTGCGCGTCCTGTGCCCCGGCGAGGCTCTGCGGGTCTTTCAACTCGAGGGCAAGTGCCAGATGCTCTTCGGAGAGTTCGCGCGCCGCGCGCGTATCCGCCTGCTCGACCGCCAGGAGGACTGCTCCCAAGAGCGTCTTGGCGCGTGCCCTGGTCGGCAGAGCGGGGGTCGTCGCCAACGCGCGCGCAAGCCACTCCCGTCCTTCGCTCCAATGATGGTGTCTTTTCCAGAACAAATAGAGCGCACCGGCGAGCCGGAGTGCATCTTGAGCATTTTGGCTCCGGGCACCGGCGGACCCATCCTCCAGAGTATCGTCGCGGCTCAACAGCCATTCGAGCGCCGCGCCCAGGTTGCTGTGGTCCTTTTCCAGGCGGTCCAGCCAGGCAACCTGTGCGGGCCCGTAGAGTTTCGGCTCTGCGTCTTGTGCGAAGCAAAGAAAGAATTCGGCGTGCTCGCGCCCCACCCGATCAAATTCGCCGGATTCAATCAGGCGCCCGCGCGCATACTGGCGCACAATATCGTGCAGGTCGTAGCGATCATCCTCCGTCCGGCGCACGAGCGATTTGCCGACAAGCGACGCCAGCAGTGCCAGGGATGCCCCCGCCAGCCGCTCTGCCGTCTTGCGATCAAAACCGCCGCGGAACACGGACAGCCGGCGCATGACGCCACGTTCCTCTTCGGTCAGCATGCTCCACGATTGGTCGAAGACGGCGCGCAGACTGCGGTGACGCGCGGGTAGATCGCGCAGCGCGGCCGTCAGGAAATCCAAATTGCGCTCGATCTGCTCCGCGATCTCGCGACACGAGAGGACACGCACCCAGGTCGCCGCCAACTCCAGCCCCAGCGGCATGCCGCCCACCAGCTCGCAGATGCGCGCCACCGCCGTCCATTCATCGCCTTGGACCGCAAATCCCGCCCGCGCCCGCCGGGCGCGCTGCAGGAACAACGCCACGGCGCTGTACGCTTCAATCCCCTCACCCCGTTCATTCTGAGGAACCGTCAGTCCCTCGACCTGAAAGACCCACTCGCCCATCAAATCCAACGGCTCGCGCGAGGTTGCCAATATTTTCACCGCGGGGGCGTGTTGGAGTATCTCGGCAAAGAGTCCCGCCCATTCCAGCAGGTGCTCCACATTGTCCACGATCAAAAGGATTTGTTTTTCGGCGAGATAGTGAAACAATTGCTGTTGGGGGTTGCTCGGGCCCACAAAAGTAATGCCCAATCCCTCGGCCATAGCGTGGACTATCAGCGCCGGGGTTGTGAGAGGGGCCAGGGATACAAAATTAGCGCCATCTCTAAACGCGTGCCGGTGTTGGCTCGCCAATTCAAGCGCCAGGCGTGTTTTCCCCATGCCGCCGGGTCCCACCAGGGTGAGGAGACGGCACTGCGGGTCCGCCAGCAGTTGCCCCAGGTCTTGCAGCTCGCGTTCCCGTCCGACGAAAGGCGTCGACGCAGCGGGCAGATTGGAGGTGGGAGGGTGGACGTTGGACATTGGGCTCATTTCAGATTTTCCAATATCCAATTTCAAGTCCCCACTGCGGATTCGCTCAAAGAGCGTGCGGGTTTCCGCCGACGGCTCGATCCCCAACTCGTCCGCCAGCACCCGGCGGCACGTCTCGTACTGGACCAGCGCCGCGCTGCGTTGACCGCCTGCGGCGAGCGCGCGCATGACCTGGCGGTGCGCTTCCTCGCGCCACGGGTCCAGCTCCAATTCCCGCTGGGCACAGCGACGCGCCGCTTCGTAATCAGCGCGCTGTTCATAGTGACGGGCGAGACGCGCAAGCGCTTCCAGCGCGCGCTCGTGCAGCGCTTCGCGGCGGAGGAGCGCCCATTCTTCAAACGCTGCGCTATCTTCCAGGAAAAACTGTTGGAGAAATCTGCCCCGGTACAATTCGACCGCCTGCTGCCGCCGCGCCGCGCACTCTACGCAGGTTTCCGGGTCCGGATGAGGATGCGCCTCGCAGGCAGCGAGAAGCGCGGCAAAGGTTGCAACGTCGAGTGCATGGTCGCTCTCGGCGTTGAATTGGATTTCCTCGCGCGTGACCAGCAAATAGGGGGGGTTCGCCTTTTGGTCGTGGATGGCCTGGCGGACGTTAAAGAGGGTCTGGCGCAAATTGTGGCGGGCGGTCTGCTCGGGCACGTCGGGCCACAAGAGCCCGGTCAATTCCTCGCGGCGATGCGGACGGTTGGATTCCACCACCAGGTACAGCAAAAGAGCCCGTGCTTTGTCCGACTGGAACATCGCGACCGGCGCGCCGGCCAATGTGATCTGCAGCGGTCCTAACACGTTCAACATCAAGCGTGTCATGCATGAACCTTTACCGGTGCCCGCGCTCACTCGAACGGGCCCAGGCCGCTTGAATCTTACCATCGTCATGCTTTATTTGCAATTCCCATGACGGTGAGATGATGATCTACTGACGCGGGCGTGTTAGGATAGCGACATATGAAACAAACGCCCAATCCCAAAGAGGATGCTCGCCTTCCCATCACATACCAATCCTACCTGCTGCGATTGTGGAAAACGGAACAAACGAATTGGCGCGCCTCGCTGGAGAACGCTCGCACGGGCGAACGGATCGGCTTTGCCAATCTGGAGCAATTATTCGCCTTTTTGATGGAACGGGTCGCCGGTGACACCTGACCTCCCGGCATACAACTTTAATACAACGCCCGGATACGACATTAATACAACCCCGGATACAACATTTTGCCGCTGACAAGAAGACCGGTCACGGCGTATACTGGGACCATTAAGCTGCCCGACTCGCTTCTTCTCTCCGAGAGGTAACAAAATGTCAACTCAAACTATAACTATACCGAATGAAACAAAAGTAATGCGCAAGGGACTCGCCTGGCGCGAATGGGCACTGCTCACAGCGGCAGGAACTCTCGCCGGGTTCGCCGCTATCCCGGCACTCTGGGCGCAAGTAGAGCCGATCATTCGGGCGCAATCGCTTCCGCTCCCTGCATTTCTGGCTATCCAGTTCGTCCAAAGTGGCATCCAGGTTGCTATCATCGTAGCGGCCGGTCTCTTCTTTGCGCATCGCGCTGGGCTGGGTGCGCCCATCCTTGAAGGTTGGCTGGCTGGCGATAAAGTCGGCGCGACGCTCAAATCAATCCTTGCGCCGTCGATCCTTGCAGGAACCGCCGGTGCGGTGATGGCGATTGCCGTCGATCGGCTGGTCTTTATGCCGCTCCTCCCCGGCTTTTCCACGATCATTACACGGGTTGGCGGGTGGCAGGGGGTCCTGGCGTCCTTTTATGGCGGAATTTTGGAAGAACTGGAAATGCGTCTCTTGGTCCTCAGCGTCGCCGCGTGGCTACTTGGCAAGTTGAGCCATACGCCTGCGGGGATGCCATCGCGCGGCGCGTTGTGGATCGCCGCGCTCACGGCTGCTGTCGTATTCGCGCTGGGCCACCTGCCGGCGACCTCGGTCAGTGTCGCGATAACGCCGCCGGTCATCCTGCGCTCGCTCGTACTGAACGGGGGCCTCGGCTTGCTCTTCGGCTATTTCTATTCCAAGCGTGGGTTGGAAGCGGCAATGCTCTCGCATTTCTCCGCTGATATTGTGATTCATTTCATTCAATCCCTTTTATAGAGCTGCGATAGTTCGATATTATCCTTGACCTGGAGGAGGTGAAATATCTCAATGGTTACGGAATTGCTTTGCTAATTACTTTGCTCAGGCACGTGCGCCAACACGACCGGCATTTGTTGGCTTTTGGAGCAAGCCGACACTGCCGGCAAATCCTGAACCTGGTCCGGCTGGACCAGATCATCCAAATCTTCAGTTCAAAGGAAGAGGCATTGGCGGCCCTTCCGATTCAAAGTCGCTATATTCTGCATGACTCATCTCAGGAGGTGTACCATGTTTAAAGCCCAAAAGTTGATGGCAGTTGCCGTTTTGGCCATCTTACTAACAGTTGCTTTTTTCGCCGCCCCGGATTCATTGCTCGCCGCAAGCCGGACCGAAATAACGCAACCTGCGGCCTTGTCCGTCCCGTACGGCTGCGTGTATACCGTCCGCCCCGGCAATACGCTCTATTCCATCGCGGTGCGGTATGGTACTACCGTCTACGCGCTCGCGGCCGTTAACCGCCTGTACAATCCCAACTTTATTTATAGCGGAATGACCTTGAGCGTCCCGTGCCAGAACCCGGGACCGATTCCGCCGCCACCGTCGGGAATCTGCAGCTATTACTACGTCCGCCCCGGCGAGTACCTGGCGCTCATCGCGGCCCGGTACAACACGACTTGGCTAGCCATCGCCCGGCTCAATAACCTCGCCAATCCCAACGTGATTTATGCCGGGACGCGGCTCGCGATTCCGTGCGGCTACCCGCCGCCCCCGGACACGGGATGGAAGACGTTTGTCAGCAATCGCTATCACTACAAGATCAACTATCCCGCCACCTGGACGGTCAAGGTCAACACTTCGGTCCCGCCCGGCGCGGGCTCGAATCCTGAGTTCGTCACTATCGCTCCGGCGGGGGGCCTACCGAGTGCGGAGATCGACGTACTGACCGGCGCGCCGCCGTTCACGGGATACGAGAACTGTGCGCGCAATTGGGTCTTTCACAGAATCCCCGCCTGCAAAATATCGAATGCGGCAGGACAAACTCCAGCGGCAGATATCTGGGTCTTTAAAGTAGGCGACGCGCATTTCCGGATGGTCCTGGCGTACTTAAACCCCGGATCGGCGCAGGTGCTCAATGACATGGTGACGTCGTTCGACTTCTTCCAGTGATCCGATCAACCCTTAGCCGGGCAATCACCGGAAAGGATGGGACGCGCAACCGGTGAAATAGAAAACAGGACCATGGAGATTTTCCGTGGTCCTGTTTTGTGTCAGCGGTTGACAATGTCCTTCGCCAAGAGTATGATTCATGCGGTCTTGGCATGAGGCGGGATGCCTTCTAGAAATAGGGCGTCGTGGCAAGTCATAACCGGCCCAATGTACTTACGAGCTTTATTGGTCGGGAAAAAGAAATCACAGAGTTAACGCGGTTGCTCGATCAAACCCGTCTCCTCACGCTCACCGGTGCGGGTGGCTGCGGCAAGACTCGCCTTGCTTTGGAGGTGGCTACTCAGTATTCCGACGCATTTGAGCATGGCGTGTGGTGGGTTGAGTTAGCCGCGCTAACAGATGCCGCACTAGTTCCCCAGGCGGTCGCCACGGCGCTGGACATACGCGAGTTCTTAGGTCAACCGCTTGTTCAAACTCTCTTGAACTATCTTCGCCCAAAACAACTACTCCTCGTGCTGGACAATTGCGATCATCTCATTAGCGCTTGCGCAGAGTTGACGAATACCTTATTATCCGAGTGCCCAAACTTAAAGATCCTTGTCACGAGCCGTGAGCGAACGGGTTCTGCCGGCGAAACAATCTGGCTCGTCCCCTCACTCGCATTTCCTGATCCTCAGCCTCTCCTACCCCCTGCCCGCCTGTCCCAGTATGAATCCATCCGGCTGTTCATGGATCGCGCCATTGCGGTAAAAAGCGATCTTGGATTGACCGCCGACAACTCCCCTTTCATTGCGCAAATCTGTTACCGCCTGGATGGGATCCCGCTCGCCATCGAACTCGCGGCGGCGCGAGTCGGGATGTTGACTCTTGGACAAATCGCCGAACGCGTGGATGATTCCATGCGGCTGCTGACGCGCGGCAGCTGGAGTGTCCTTCCGCGCCACCAAACGTTGAGGGCAATGATCGATTGGAGTTACGCCCTCCTTTCTGAAAAAGAACGGCTCGTCTTCCGCCGCCTCTCTGTTTTCTCAGGCGGATTTACGCTGGAAGCAGCCGAGGCGACTTGTTCGGGCGGAGAAATCGCTGAAGTTGAAATGCTCGATATACTTTCGGACCTGACGGACAAGTCGCTGGTGATGGCGGATACACAAACGCGGAGCGAAGCGCGCTATCGTGTCCTTGAACCTCTTCGCCAATATGCCGTCGAAAAGTTGCAACAATCCGGTGAGGAGCCAATTTACCGGCGTTGCCATCTCACCTGGTGCTTGGGATTGGCAGAGCACGCGGATACACTACTGCGGGGACCCCAGCAGGTGGTTTGGTTAGAGCGCCTGGAATCCGAACATGACAACCTGCGAGCCGCACTAGCGTGGAGTCAAGCGGAGGGAGCATCCCGCGACGACCTTGAGGAGGGATTACACTTGGCGGGTGCGCTGTTTTGGTTCTGGAACTTTCGCGGATATTGGACCGAAGGTCGCCGGTGGATGGAGCAACTGTCAGCCCAAACCGTCGAGTCTGGCAACACCCCGGCGAGTGCCCAGGTCCTCTTCGGCATCGGCGAATTTGCGAGGCTTCAGAGCGATTATGCGACCGAACAACTCCGGCTGGAGCAAAGCGCGGCCATGTGGCGTGCGCTCGTGGCACAAGCCGGGAGCGTGCCCACTACGGCTGTAGCAGGAAAAGAAAGAACCGGGAGATTGCGCCAGGCTCAGCGTGGACTCGCCATGGCATTGGTCGGCTTGAGTTACATGGCGTGGTATCACGCCAATCACGCGACTTGGCGTGCGCTCATTGAGGAAGGTCTAACCCTCTTCCGGGTGGTAGGCGATAAATGGGGAATCGGGTATGCGTTGACTAGCCAGGGTATCTTTACGTATCATGAAGGTGATTATACGATGGCGCGTAACTTGCTCAATGAAGGACTAGGGGCATTTCGGGAGACATTAGACAAATGGGGTATTGCCCTAGCACTCGATTGGCGGGGTGCGTCAGCACTTGGTCTGGCTGACTATGCAGCAGCGCGGGCCGATCTCGAGGAAGATTTGGCACTGAATCGAGAATTAGGCGACAAGTGGAACACTGCCAATGCGCTCAATCGGCTTGGAGAAGTCGCGCGGAGTCAAGGTGAAGACACGCGTGCCTTATCTCTGTACGAAGAGACGATCGCGATTCATCGGGAACTGGGAAGCAAATGGGGACTGTGCTTTTCACTGCATAACCTTGGGCACGTCGAACTGCACCTCGGCAATCCCAAGCGAGCAGCCGCGCTCTTCAAGGAAGCATTGACCTTCAATCAAGAGCGCCAGGATTTTCTGGGGACCGCTTCATGTCTTGCCGGTTTGGCAAGCGCGGCCGTCGCGAACGGAAACCCGGCCCGTGCAGTCCAACTGTTCGGAGCCACTCAAGCCCTGCTCGACAAACTTGGGGGCGTCTTGGCACCTTCCGATTTCAGGGAATTTGAGCGTCACCTGGCATCCGCGCGCGCGCGTCTTGACAATTCCATGTACGCCGCCGCGTGGGCAGCCGGGCAAACCTTGACTTTGGAAGATGCGCTTGCCTTGGCGATGGTGGAATCTACTGCCTTGCGCCCGTCCGATCAAGTCGAATTGCTTATCTTCGCCTTGGGGACGATAAAAGTACAGCGCGGCGAACTGGAACTTGGCTCCGCTGATTGGGTGTACGCCAAAGCCAAAGAATTACTTTTTTATCTCCTCTCCGATGATGCTCGAACGAAAGAGCAAATTGGTTTGGACCTGTGGCCCGACGCTTCACCGGCGCAATTGCGCAACAATCTGGGCATCACTCTGCATCACCTGCGCCGCGCGCTGGGTCGGGCTGAATGGATCGTCTTTGACAAGGACCGCTATTTCTTTAACCGCAAACTCGGCTATTGGTTCGACGTCAATATCTTTGAATCCAAAATAGTCCAGGCGCGACAATGCACGTCGCCGGCCCAGGCGGCGGTGTTTTTAGAGGACGCGATCGAACTTTATCGCGGCGAGTTTATGGAAGATTGGATGGAGGGCAGTTGGCACACGCTGCGGCGCGAAGAATTGCGCCGCAAGTACTCGGATGCCTTGCTCCTCCTGGGACAGATATTTTTTGCCGATGGGAAGTATGCCCGGTCAGCCTATTTTTACCGGCGCGCGATCACCCACGATAATCTTCTGGAAACGGCGCATCGTGAGTTGATGCG